>JALWDV010000430.1 GCA_027036755.1 Anaerolineae bacterium | reverse complement strand
CGGAGAAAATAGTGGTAGTTCACAGAGGAATTTCTCTCCAAGTCTCACCTTTTTCTTCCTCCGTGCGCTCTGTGCCTCCGTGTTGAAGTTTTTTTCAGTACAGCCAATCATTGATCATTGATTCGGGCTCGTCTCACCGGCGGTTATTGCCAGCAATGTCCATCCCTTCCACTTTGCGGAAGTAGCGCAGCACGCCCGTGACATTCATGTAGCTGGGCACGACCACCTCGTAGCGATGCACGCCCTCTTCGGCCACGCCCTCGCGCCGGGCCTGCTCCGCCAGCCAGCCGGGCAGCTCCGCCATCAGGGTCTCGGCGTCATCGCCCGCCTGCACCCGCTTGCGCAGATAATCGGTGAGCGCGTCCAGCTTTTCGAGCACCGCGTCAAAGTGTTCATTCACATCGTCCTTGGGGCCGTAGTGCGTGGGAACGATGACGTCGGGCTTCATGGCCCGCAAGCGCGCCACGCTCTCCTTCCACAATTCCAGATGAAATTCGGGCGGCGGCGTGGGCAGACGAATGTGATCGTAACCGGGCAGACGCACCGCGCCCACATCGCCGGTGAAGCACACGCCATCCAGCCAGTAGGCCATGTGATGATAGGCGTGCCCAGGCGTATCGATGGCCTTGACCGGAAGGCCCGCGGCGTCGATGACGTCGCCGTCGTTCAGGATGTTGATCTGTTTCTTGGGCACGGGCAGAAAATCGCCCCACAACGGCCCCATCTGATCGCCATAAATCCGCCCGGCCGAGGCCAATAGTTTCGTGGGATCGATCATGTGCGGCGCTCCCACATGATGCACGTGCACCGTGGCTCCGGTGAGCCGGGCCAGATAGCCCGCAGCGCCAGCGTGATCCAGATGGATGTGGGTGAGGAGGATGTCGGTGACCTCCTCTTTGGCGATGCCCAATTGATGCAATCCCCGCAGCAGGTTTTCCTGGGTGGAGCCGGGGCCGGTTTCGATGAGGGCCACGCCCCGGGGCCCGCGCAGCACATAACTGCCGATGATCTCGGGCTCTCCCTGAAAATGCAGATCGATGGTCTCGAACATCAGATTTCCTCCACGAAAGGTAAGTCGGGCGGCGGCGCTGCGTACACGCCCCGCATGGATTCGGGCAGACACTGGGCCAGCCGCCGCATGGCGTAATCGGTGATGGCGCCCTCGGCCTGACGGCGAGTGGTTTCGGGCGGCAGATTGAAGCGGTAGGGCGCTCCGAACCGATAGTGAATCACCGGGCGACGCAGGCGTTTGTAAGCGGATGGGAAATCGGGCGTGCCCCAGATGCCCACCGGCATCAGCACGGGATTGGCCCGATAAACCAGCAGACCCAGCCCCTTCTCGGCCTCGATGAGCGCACCCGTGGGGGAGCGGGTGCCTTCGGGCGCGATGAGCAGCACATAGCCCGCCTTCAGCACCTCCAGCGCCCCTCGCAGGGCGGAAATGTCGGGCTCGCCCCGCTTGATGAAGATGGAGCCATTGGCGCGAAGCGCAGGTCCCACAAAAAATGTATGCGCCAGCTCAGCTTTGGCGATAGGGACGAAATAGCGTTTGCGCCAAAAGCGCGACGAGAGGGTGAAGGGATCGAGATAGTGGATGTGATTGAAATAGACGATGAGCGGGCCCTGTTCCGGCATTCGCTCAAAGCCCTGCACGTCCGATCTCAGCAGCAGACGCTCCACTAGCGAAAGGCCCGTCAGCCAGAAACGTCGCTGCCAGCGTTTGGGCGCGTCGGGGGCCGCGACCCACCGGAAGTCGCGCGGCGAAGAATCACGCATGTTGTTTCTCCAAACCGCGTTCACGGGCCAGACGGACGATCTCATCCACCACTTGCTCGATGGTGAGATGATCCGTGTCGATGACCATCGCGTCATCGGGGATGCGCAGAGGCGCCGTGGACCGGGTGCTGTCGATTTCATCGCGATGACGCACGCCCGTCAGGATTTCCTCGTAATCCGCATTCTCGCCCCGGGCGCGCAGCTCCTCGCAGCGGCGCTTGGCCCGCACTTCGGGCGATGCGTCCAGAAACACCTTCAGCGGCGCTTCGGGAAACACCACCGTGCCGATGTCCCGGCCCGCCATCACCACCCGCCCCTGCCGGGCGATGCGGCGTTGCTGCCGCTTGAGCGCCTCGCGCACGTCAGGATACGCGCTGACGGTGGAGACGTGCGCGTCCACCGGTTCGCTGCGAATGGCCCAGGTGACGTCTTCGCCATCCACCAGCACGGTGTAGGGCCGCCCGTCATCGCGGGTGGCGGGGATGAGATCGATGTGGATGGCCCGGGCCAGCTCGCTGATGCGGGCCTCATCGTCGATGGGAACGCCGCGTTGCAGTGCGGCCAGAGTCACGGCCCGATATAGCGCGCCGGTGTCGAAGAGGAGAAAACCGAGTTTTTGGGCGACCAGCCTGCCTACGGTGCTTTTGCCCGAGGCCGCGGGCCCGTCGATGGCGATGACTGCGGGGATCATAGTGGGGTTCGGTGTTCAGTGGTCAGTGAGCATGGAACGCAGAAACTTCTGATGCACGCAGATCTGCGTCATCTGCGTTCTATTTTACGGAATCCTGGTGTATGGCCTTGATGGCCTTGAGCTGTTTTTTGCTGGCCAGCCGCCAATGGCCCGGCCTGATGTCGCCGATGTGGATGCTTTCCATCCGCACGCGCACCAGGCGCTTCACCCGCAGATCCACGGCCTCGCACATGCGGCGGATCTGGCGATTGCGGCCCTCGGTGAGGATGAACGCGAGCCAGGTGGTTCCGGGCTCCGGCTCGATCCAGAATCGCTGTTCCGGGGGGATTTTGCCCAGACGGCGCACCCGGGCCCGGGCCACGCCATCCTCCAGGCGCACGCCCTTGCGGAATTTGTAGAGAACCACGTTGGGAACCTGACCCGCGACCTGCACCCAATACTCCTTCTCGTGTCGAAATGAGGGATGCGTAAGGCGCTGGGTCAGATCGCCGTCGTCGGTGAGCAGCACCAGACCCTCGCTCTGAAAATCCAGCCGCCCCACCGGATGCAGATGATGATAGCGGGGCGGGATCAGATCGAGGATGGTCTTGCGGCCTGCGGGGTCCTTGCGGCTGGTGATGACGCCCCGGGGCTTGTTCAGCAGCAGATAGGTGAAACCCTCGCCCGGGGGAAAAGAACGCACGGGCCTGCCATCCACCGCCACCCTGTCCCGGGCGGGATCGATCTGCACGCCCATCTCGCGCACCACGCGCCCATTCACCCGCACCCGACCGGCCGCGATGAGCTTATCCGCGGCCCGGCGAGATGCGATGCCGGCGTGAGCGAGAAATTTGTTGAGACGCATGGATGATTCTCCGCGGCTAATTGCCGTTGGGCGCTGGTTGCGGTGTGATGGGGGCGGGTTGCCTTTGGAATTGCAGGGGCAGCTCCACCAGCTTCTCCTCGCCATACCACACCTGATACAGGCCCGACGGCCGCCCCGCCGCGTCGAAGCTGACGACACGCAAGGGGCGAAGTTCGTGAATCTGCCAACGTTGCAACAAGAGAGGCGCCGGGGGCGAGGAGAGCAGATAGGCGGCGCCATCGGGGCCCGTGGCCCGGTTCAGGACATCCCGCTTCAGCCCGACATCGATCCAGACCCAATGATCGAAGTAGAAATCCATCAGGCCCGCGGTCTCGGCATAACGATCCGGGCTGTTCATCACCACGGTGAGCGCGTCGCCCTGGCCCGAGCGCCGCGCCGCGGCGATGAGCACCTGCCCGGCGTTGTCGGTGGTGCCAGTCTTGACGCCGTAAGCGCCGGGATAGGTGGTGAGGAGTTGGTTGGTGTTGACCAGATGAAAACCCTCGATTTCCTTGACGGGCGTGGCCACGATGTCGGCGATGAGGGGATTTTGCAAGGCCCGGAGAGCCAGTTGGCCCAGGTCGCGAGCGCTGGCGTAATGCTCGGACGCATCGATGCCGTGGGGATTGGCGAAGTGGGTGTGGATCAGACCCCATTCCTGGGCCCGGGCGTTCATCTTGGCCACAAACGCCTGCTCGCTGCCGCCCGCGGCAATAGCCAGGGCCAGCGCTGCGTCATTGCCCGAAGGCAGCAACGCGCCATAGAGCAGGGCGAGCACCGACGTCTTTTGTCCGGCCCGCAGGCCCATGCGCACATATCCGGGCGCAATGTCCACGGCTTCCGGCGGGATGACGACCACATCGTCGGGCGAAAGCGTCTCCAGGGCCACCAGCACAGTCATCAGCTTGGTAACGCTGGCCATGGGCAGAGATTCATCGCCATGCCATTGCCAGAGCTGGCTGTTGCTCTCGCGATCCAGCAAGACGCCCGCTCGCGATTGCGTGGGCGGGCCTTGTGCGATCTCGCGGAGTTCCTGCATCTGCCCCTGGGTGAGCAAAAGGGGATGGGGGTGGTTGCTCTTCCACACGGGCGGGCCCGCGGCCACCGAGAGCCACGTCAGCAGTAGGATGATGATGGCCGCGAAGCGGGCCGGAAGCTTGCCGCGGGGGAATTTGCCGAAAACGCGTCGGCCGCAATGAAAGCAGGTCATGGTCGGAAGACGAATGCGCAGATGTGGAACATGGTAGCACGGATTTTTCCATTCTGGCAACCTGCGCTATTCGAAATCCAGTGATTTCAAATGGGTGCGTCCCATTTCGGTTGGAAGCGTTAGCCACGTCCGCCCGGCGATGAAGTCGCCGGGCTACAAAACAGCGCCGGATAAATCCGGCTAGTACACGGAAGCGTAAGTTGTTGCATCGTTAGCTGCTTGCGCTTGCGCCCAGCCGGATATGTGATCCGGCGGGTTGAGCAGGAAAAGTGCGCCGGATCGCACATCCGGCGCGGCGCATTATCATAAAAAACCATACAATCATTTCGGCCTTCGTGTACTAGCCCCGCAGGGGCGCTGTTCCTAGCCGGGGGACTTCATCCCCCGGCGCTGGCGGCGGGCGCGAAGCGCCCCAGGCCTATAACCGGATTATTTTGTCAATGTTCATAATTCAGTCTCTTCTTCGCCCCGATTATTCGAAATCCACGCCAGCCAGGGCCGCGCGATACACCTCATCCAGGGGCGCGTCATGGGCCCGGGCCGCGACCAGGCAATCTTCGAATTCGGGCGCGGCCTTCCAGCGGCCCGGCGCAACCTGGGCCAGCTTGACGCGAATCGGCCCGAAGGGGGTCTGCGCCACCTGGATGCGCCGCGGCAGGCTGAACCGCTGCACCTCCTGTTGGCGCACGCCCAGGGTGCTGGTGTGGGCGAAGAGCAGCGCGCGCAGCTCCGGCGCTTTTTCTGGCCCGCACAGCGCGCTAAGCCGCACCGCGGGCCGGTTTTTCTTCATCTGGATGGGCGTGAACCATGCGTCCAGCGCGCCTGCATCCAGCAACTGCTCAAGCAGCGGCCCCAGCCACTCCGCGGGCATGTCATCGATATTCGTTTCCAGCAGGATGAGGGTTTCGACGCGTTCGGTGGACATGTCTCAAGTATCCAATATCCCGCCCCCAAATCCAAATCCCGTCACTTTCGCCGAACATCCCCGCCACCGCCCGGCTTCACCATCCCGCTCGCCCCGAACTCGGGTTATAATGCCCACATGCCATCGTCAGGTGATGGAGGCGTTGATCATCGAGGTGCAGGCCCGCCTGCTGGCCGAAGGCGAACGCTGCTCAGTCTGGGCGCGGCCCCTGAAATCCAGTTGAGCCGGAATTGTTGGTGGAAAATCGAATGGGTTTGACACAAATTCGTGTTGGGTGTAAGATAAGCGCATATTCATTGGCTACGCGAATACATCACCCCACCCCTCCATGAAGGTGCATTATGTCCACCGAAACTCTCTTCAGTCAGAGCGATCAACCTATCGATCCCGGCAAGCCGCCGGAGCCCGTCGGTGACATTCCCCTGACCATCACAGAAAACAGCAAACTCACCGCGGCTTATGCGCCGTATCGCACCTATATGGAGCAGCAAGGCAAGGCAGAAAACACCATCAAGGCGTTTACGGGGGATATCAGGCTTTTGCGGCGCTATTTCGCGGAGCGAAACGAAAATCCCTCCCTGGGCGAGATCGAGACGGAGATGCTCAACGAATTTCTGTATTGGCTGTGCAAGGAGAGAAAGTACGAAAAAGGGAAAAAACAGGGCGAGATCATCGGATGCAGCGCCAAAAGTTACGCCCGACGAGTCACCTCCATCAAATCCTTCTTCGGATGGCTATTCGAAACGGGCGTCATCACATCGAATCCGGCCGCGGGGGTGGTGCAGCGCAGCGCCCGCGCCCCCCTGCCTCGCATCCTCACCGACGCCGAGGTGGAGCGTCTGAAGGGCACCGCCCGCGACCTGCTCTGGTCGCCTCGCAAACCGGACGCCCGCCCCTATCTGCTGGTGACTCTTTTGCTGCAGACGGGCATGAAAAAAAGCGAGGTTATGAATCTGGCGCTATCCGACCTCGACTTCTCCAACCCCCACGAACCAGTGGTGACCGTGCGCTACAACGATCCTCGCTACGCGCACAAAGAGCGAAAATTGTATCTGGGGCCCGGCTTCACGCCCATCTACAAACAATACATTCGCAAATATCAACCCGAGGAGCGCCTGTTCGAATGCAGTCCCCGTAATCTGGAATATGTGCTTTCGGATCTGGCCGAAGCCGCGGGCTTGAAACGAAATCAGGTTTCCTTCGAGATACTGCGCTGGACTTCTGCGGTGCGCTCCTATCGTTTTGGCATGCCGCCCGAGGCCCTGCGCCTGAAAATGGGCCTGAGCCCCATCAGTTGGCGGGAGACCTTCGACAAGATCAAACGGCTGGCGTCGCCCGGGCTGTAATGGACATTGACAAAATGATCCGGTCATAGGCTGGGGGCGCTTCGCGCCCGTCGCCAACGCAGGGGGTGCTGTGATGATGCGCCGCGCCGGATGTGCGATCCGGCGCACTTTTCCCGCTCAACCCGCCGGATTGCGAATCCGGCTGGACGCAAGCGCAAGCAGCCAACCATCCAACGACTTACGCCTCCTTGTACTAGCCGCCGCCCTGTGCGGGCAAAAAGAGCAGATGCGAGGCCTGGTAGACCTCGTGAATCGCCAGATAATCGCCGCCCCAGCCCCCGGCCACGTGCATGTTGGGGCCGATCATCACAGCCGCGGCATGGTGCCAGGGCCCGCGGCGAGGCGCGTCGATGGTGGACCAACTCTGGCTGGTGAGATCGAAACGCTCGTGGGGATAGGGATCATCGCCTTCGCCGCCGCCCACCACATAGAGCGACCCCGCGTCGGCCGCCACCGACAGGCCGCTGCGGGCCTCGGGCATCGCGGGCGCCTCCTCCCACGCGTCATCGCCGGGAAGATAACGCCACGCCTCGGCCCGCTGCCTCGCGCCGTCATCGCCCCCCAGCAGATAAATCGCATCCTGCATCGCGACGACGCCCGCGAAAGCGCGCGGCTCGGGCATCCGCCGCCCCTCGGACCAGCGCCCGGTGGCGGGATCGAAGATGAAGACGGCATCCGTGACCTGCGCGCCGTCCCATCCGCCAAAGACGTAAATCCGGCCTCGCCAGGCGGTCATGGCCAGACCGCATCGGGCCTCGGGCAGGGGAGCCGCCAGTTGCCATGCGCCCGCGGCCGCATCGAAGACATCCAGACGGGTCAACGCCTCGCCGCCCGAGCAGCCGCCCGCCACGTAAAGCCGTCCCTGCAGGCCAGCCGCGCCCGCCCCCCGGGTCGCCACCGGTCGCGCGGGCAGAGTCTGCCATTGATCCCACACAGGATTGTACAACTCGTGCACGGCCAGATCCCCGGTCGCGTTCTCGCCGCCCACGATGTGCCAGCCGTCATCCAGCAAAGCGGCCGCGGCGCGACTGCGAGCCGTGGGCATGGGCGAAAGAGATGACCAGCGGGCCGAGTCTCTTCGCGGCGAGGGAGCGCTGACAGGCGAGCCGGAGTCGGTGGTGAAGGGAGGGGCCTCGGCCCGGGCGTAAAAAGTCGGTGCGGGCCAGAAAGCCGTCGTCAGGGCCAGCAGCAGGATGATCCCCAACACAGCCCACAGCCAGCCAGCGGGCCGCCAGGTCAGCGGCTCCCACGTTGGCGGATCGAGCTTTTCGGCGGGAGTGGAAAGCCCGGGCACCTCCACCCATCCCCGCCTGACCGCTTCGATAGTGGCTTCGGTGCGCGATTGCACCTGCATCTTCTCGAAGATGTTGCGCACATGCACCTTGACCGTGTTGGCGCTGATGGAGAGCTGATGAGCGATCTCGTCATTGCTCATGCCCTGGGCTATCAATCCCAGGATCTCCGTCTCACGCCGGGTGAGAGGACTATCCTTTGCCATACAGTGATTATACAACAAAATCGGCGTCTGAAGTAACTACTAAGGTCTCATCACCATTTTTTTGCCACGAAGACACGAAAAAGATGAAGGCACGAAGTGTTTTTCTTTATTTTTTCTTCGTGTCTTCGAAAAACTTCGAGACTTCGTGGCTTTTTGGGGCTTAAATTCGAGTACGTTAGCAGTTACCTTCTGAAAGGAAAAACGGGCATGGTTCAAAAGAGATGTTTTTGAGCTTGACAAATTGGCTGTGGGAGAATGGATATTGGATATTGATGATATAGCCCCTGTTCCGGGGTGATTCGAATACCAGGCGCCGAATATCAACTATCCTGGGGCGAAAAGCCCTGACAAAATTTGTCAAGTCCTCAATGGCCAAAATGAACCATGCCTAAATTTGAAATGGGTGCGTCCTTTTTCGGTTGAAGCGTTTGCCACGTCCGCCCGGCGATGAAGTCGCCGGGCTACAAAACAGCGCCGGATAAATCCGGCTAGCCCCGCAGGGGCGCTGTTTCTAGCCGGGGGACTTCATCCCCCGGCGCTGGCCGCGGGCGCGAAGCGCCCCGTTAATGAATGGATTATTTTAACTTTCCAACTCATTTGGGACGCACCCATTTGAAATTGCTGAATGACGTAATGTGACATTGTCAAGGCAGTTACACGGGATGACAAAAAAGGCGTTTGCATGTAAAATAAGGGAGGATGCTACGCATTCCAAGCGACGCCCGATTATTGGCAGGTTCAGAGACGAACCCGCGTTCACTTGCGTTGCCACGCTCCTTTCGAGGTGACTTCATGGCTGCTCAGCAGGCTTCCGGCAACACCCCATCATCTCGTCGCTACGTCTTCGGCCCGGTGCCCTCGCGGCGTCTGGGTCAGTCATTGGGCATCGATATGATTCCCCTGAAGACCTGCAACTGGAACTGCGTCTATTGCCAGTTGGGGCGCAGCGAACCGCTGATCAATGAACGACGGGCCTATTTCCCGCGAGAAGACATCATGGCGGAGGTGCGGGCGGCGCTGGCGGCGCATCAGCCGGACGCGATCGATTGGATCACCTTTGTGGGGTCGGGCGAGCCGACGCTGCACAGCGACATGGGCTGGCTCATCCGCCAGGTCAAGGCCCTGACCGATATTCCGGTGGCGGTGATCACCAATGGCTCGCTGCTTTATCGGCCCGATGTGCGCGCGGAGCTGGCCCCGGCCGACGCGGTGATGCCCACCCTGGACGCGGGCAACCCCGAGCTCTATCGTAGGGTCAATCGCCCCTGGCCCGAGCTGACTTTCGAGCGCCTGCTGGAGGGGCTGCGAGCGTTCCGGGCCGAATACGCGGGCCATTTGTGGATCGAAGTGATGCTGGTGCAGGGATTGAACGACAGCGAGGAGGCCCTGCGCGAACTGGCCCAGGTGTTGCAAAGCATCGGCCCGGACCAGGTGCATCTCCTGCTGCCCGACCGTCCTCCCGCCGAGGTGTGGGTGCGGCCCGCGGATGAGGAGGGCGTGCTGCGGGCCACGGCCATCCTGGGCGAGATCGCTGAGGTGCTGCATCCCAGGGAGGGCGCGTTCGACCTCAGCGGCTTCGACAATCCGCTGGACGGCGTGGTGGCCATCGTCACCCGCCACCCCATGCGCGAGGAGCAGATTCGGCGGGCCCTGGCCGCGTATCTGTCACCCGCAGAGATCGAGGAGGGGCTGGCCGGGCTGTTGAACAGCGGTCGGGCGCAGGTGGTCGAGCGTTACGGCGTGCGCTTCTGGAGCGCCGCGCCCGCACATTATCCCACATCCAAACAAAGTCAACGCACAAGATCCAAGATAGGAAGGTGACAGCATGTTTACATTACACCTGGAGACAGACACAAATCAGCATTGTCCGTTCTGGTTCACCAAAACGGATTCCAAGTCCTTCTGTAGCTATGTATTCTTTGAGCATCTGTGGCAAGCGGGGAATGACCCAGATGTCATAGGGATGCTTAGAGAATACTTTGACCTTGACGTGGAACCAATCTTAAAAGTGGCTTCAGAAGATCTCAGCCTCGATGATTGGCTGGCTGAGGGCTATGGAGATGAAGTCGAATGGCGCAAGCAGATGGAAACTAACCAAGCTGCTTGGCAGCCCTCTCAAGAGTTGCTTCGATGCGTTCAATCATTCCTTCAAGCATTAGATGGCGATCCCGATGTATTCTCTAAACTTGGAATCTCCGAGCCATATTTTGTAAAAGGGTATTTCAGGCAGGATTTGGTCGATCTGCTTCGTATGGCTGAGTGGGCACAAAACACCGACGCCAAACGAGTACGCTTGGTGCTAGGATGAGACGATAAAAACCGAGCTCTTCATACTACACCTGCTCAACACCCGCTGCAGCCGACTGCTGCTCCGCTGCGCTCTGCAGCGGCGGCTAAGCTTGGCCAATATGACGCATCAGAAAATTCTCACTCTCTCAAAGGAGATGAATCATGGCGGAATTTGTATTGATCAAAGACGTCAATCAACTGAGTGCGTACCCTTTATTCAGTCGTCTGACGGAAGCGCAGTTGCAGAAGTTTATGACCGTCTGCCGGGAGGAGACCTTTTTGCCCGGTGCGGTGCTGCATGAGCAGGGAGCGCCCGCCCGGAAAGTGTATTTCATCCTCTCAGGCGAGGTGGCCGAGGAGCTGCACATCAAAGACAAGACGCTTTCGCCCATCAAGCCCCTGGGCGCGGGCGATGTAACCGGCTGCTCCGCGCTGTTTCCGCCAAACGTGCACACCTGCACGGCCCGGGCCATCACCGAGGTGAACGCGCTGGTGATGGATTCGGAGAAGATGCGCAAGCTGTTCGACGAGGATTGCGACATCGCCCGCTCGGTGTACCGCCATCTCATCGGCTCGCTGCATCATCGCTTGCGCTCGCTGGAGATGACCGGGGCCCGCAGGTCGGCCGCGGATTAACGCGCCGGGCAGGGGTGATCGGAGACAAGCCCCCCTCCCGGCCTCCCCCTGCTTCGGCCGGCGCCTTGCAGGGGAAGGAGCCCATCGCTTTACCAATTTGTGTAGCAGATGGGCGTCTCCCTCCCCCGAACACGAGCGCAGCGAGTATCGGGGGAGGGG
>JALWDV010000429.1 GCA_027036755.1 Anaerolineae bacterium | reverse complement strand
CGCCAGTTGGCGGAATACCAGCGCTGTCAGGTGTTCCTGCCGGGTGCGTTCAGGGACGAGATCTCCTATCTGGGGGCCGAATTGCGGTCGCTAACGGCCTCCAGATTGGAGGGCGCCATGATCCGATCCCGAGCAAGGCTCATTCGGGATTTAGATCGCCCAAGTAGTTTCTTCCTTAGGAAGGAACGACAGCACAGAGAAAAGAAAATGATCAGATCATTGATGGTGGACGGTGCATTGATAACCGAGGCGGAGAAAATCGTTTCGGCATGTCAAAATTATTATCATAAACTACTAACCGCGGAAGCCATCGACTCCGACCTTGCGGAGTACTTCTTAGATGGTCTTCCGCGGCTCACAACAGAACAAATGGGTCTCTGCGAGGGACCCATTACAAAAGAAGAAATCGTTTCGGCCTTAAAATTGATGAAGGACAATAAATGTCCCGGCTCTGATGGTCTGCCGAAAGAATTTTATACACAGTATATGCATCTTTTTTTGGATAGATTCACCGATTTGGTGAATCTACACTACAATAATAATATTTTGAGTCCGTCGCAGAGAGAGGGGATAATAACCCTCCTCTGCAAAAATAAAGACCATCCAGAACTTTTGAATAACTGGAGACCCATTTCTCTCCTGAATGTGGACTTCAAGATTATTTCGAAGGTTCTGTCCCTCCGTCTGGGCAAAGTACTGCCCTATATCATAGGTCTCGATCAGACCTGTGCTGTGAAGGGCAGATCAATTCAAGATAATGTTCATCTTTTGCGGAATGTCGTTGACTACTGTAATGGTAAGAATATGGGCTGCATGTTGATAAACCTCGATCAAAGCAAAGCTTTTGATCGGGTATCACATCAGTTCCTCTTTAAGGCTCTGCACGCTTTTGGCTTTGGGCCTACTTTCATTAAGTGGGTCCAAACCCTTTATACGTCCTGTCGGTCCCGTGTTGAGGTGAACGGCTTTCTCTCTGAGGCCTTTCCCGTCACGAGGGGAGTGCGACAGGGGTGCAGCTTGTCGCCCCTGTTGTACGTCATCTGCATTGAGGCCTTCGCCCACAGAATTAGGTCGGACCCCCAAATCCGGGGACTCCGCCTGCCTACTGTGGGCGAGGAAGTGAAAATTATTCAGTATGCGGATGATTCAACCCTCGTTCTGACGGATTACAATTCGCCGGAGAAAGCCTTTCACACGGCGGAGCTGTATGGACGGGCGAGCGGGGCATCATTAAATATAGATAAGTGTAAGGGGTTGTGGTTAGGTTCATGGAGGGGAAATGTCTATAAGCCCCTCCCCATCCAGTGGACGTCTGATGTTTTGCGGTTCTATGGTATTCTTTTTGGCTCGGAAAATTCCGATAAAGAAAACAAAAATTTGGTTATACAAAAATTCGCCAAGGCCATTGACCAGCTGAATAGTCGGGGGCTTAACTTAGTTACTAAGCCTCCGATTATTAACCTTTTTGCCTGCTCTCGGCTGTGGTACACACTAAGTGTGTTACCACTAGACGAAGCCTTCAATAAAAGGCTCACCTCTTATATGTTCCGATTTATCTGGAGAAAATCTACGGAACGAGTCAAAAGATCTGTTTTGTATCAGACTTTTGACAGAGGTGGTCTCCGGGTAGTGAATATACATAAAAAGTTGTGTGCCTATCAGATTAGGCACATCTTCAATTTCCTTTACGGAAATTATGCGAAGTGGCACTCCTTTACGGAGTACTGGATAGGACTGTCTTTACGACAGTATAAAGCCTCTCTCTGGAGGAACGATATTCCTCATAGCTCCGAGGTCTCCCCTTTTTATGCCCAATGTCTTCGGGTATTTCGATCCGCCAACCCTGACCCTCAGTGTGTTGGTGGACAAATACCCACTTTAAAGTCGATTTACTGGAGCCTCGTAGAGCAGGAGGCAGCTGTGCCTCCGAATTTTGGGTTACATAGGGAAATTGACTTTGCTAAGTCGCTGAGGAATATCCACAACAAAGTTAACTACCCGGACAGTCGAGAGCTTAGCTGGCAACTGGCTCTCAATGTCCTGGCCACAAACGATGTCTTATATAGACATCGAATATTTCGATCCCCAAATTGTGCGTGCTGCCGTCAAATAGAGACGGCGGAGCACCTTTTTACAAAATGCTGGATCTCGAAGCCAGTTTGGCGTGAGATCTCAGCCTTTTTAGGATGTTTTTCGGCCACGAAATTAAACATAGAACTGGATTACAGAGTAATCCTATTTAACATCATACCTCCACCGGTCCGGAAGAGGCTAAAAATTTTGCTTTTAGTTCTCGTTAACCTAGGTAAGTGTATAATTTGGGACATTCGTGGCAAATTTAAGTTCGAAAATAGACATTTCTCATCAGCCGAGATATCCGCCCTGACTCTGGGCCGAATTAGGCACAGGGTCAGGACAGATCAGTATTTAATGAGAGGTGACCGGTTTCTTTCAGTTTGGGTGGAGGAACCCTCTGGGGTGACAATAACACCTGACAATATTGTCAGGTTGCGTCTGCCCCAGAGGAGTATTTAAGTTATTAGAGGCGTTACATGTCTGGGCGACCTCGGCTTTGGGGGGCTTTGTCCTGCTGGGTCGAGGAGGGTGCTCCCCTTGGAGACTGCGGTCTTTGGGGTTCCTGGTCATCCTGTCTCCCCCCCCCCGGTAGCTTTTTATTCCAAAAGGCCAAAGGCCGCCTTGTTTGCGTCCGGGTGAGGTATGTGTGTGTGTGTGTGTGTGTGTGTGTGTTTGTCCGTGTGTGGCTGATGCGTGTGTGTGTTCGTGTGTGAGTGCGGTGGTTTGCGGGTGGGGGTGTGCATTTGCTCCCACCCGGGTGTGCGGTTGCAGCTGTGTGTATGGGCGTGCACAGGAGTGTGTCTTTGTGGGTAAGCGTGGATGTGGGTGTACCTACCCTTCTGTACGTGTGCGCGTGTGCGTGATTGTGTATCTGTGTAACTGAATCCACCCAAGCTCCGGTTAACTTGTATATACGGAGAAATGGGAGTGTGTCCATATGTAAACAGATATGTGTGTGTTTATGGGAGTAGGTGTCCTTTGATATGCGTGTTGAGACGGCGTGTGTGTGTGTGTGTGTGTGTGTATGCGCGGTTACTATCAGGCAACACAACACGCCTAATGTAATGTATTCTTACAAACATTTTAATTTCTTCTATTTTAAACCCACGTCATGGTGTGTGCGAGAGTGAGTGTGTGTGTGTGCATGTGCCTGTGTGTGCGTGCGTGCGTGCATACGTGGGAAAGACACAAACCAGAACACGATAGTAACCACAAATATCTGTATGCTAAGTGTGTGTGTATCTATATATGGGTTAGGTGTGTAAACATATATATAAGTTTTATTATTCTCGCCATACTCTTATGTATCTATGCACATGCATTTGTGTAGGCGTGCGCGCGTGTGTGTGTATGTATGGGTATGCATGTGTGAGTGTGTGTGCATGCGCACGTGTTTAGGCATGTGCGTACGCAAGTGCACGCGTGTATGTGTATGTGTATGGATACGCGTATGTGCCGGCAGATATATATATATATATATATAATATTTTGTAACAGCGGGTATATGCCTGCGCATATAGGTGTACATACAAAGG
>JALWDV010000428.1 GCA_027036755.1 Anaerolineae bacterium | reverse complement strand
GTCGCCTCCTTTCCGTTTACGGATTCTGAATTTGGAATTGCTGCAAATTTCTTTGCAATGCGGGCAACAGATAATCCTGCACCACCACCTCCCAGCTCATGCGATGCGCGACCCGTTGGCCCGAGGCCAGCAGCGCGCGCGCTTCCTCGTCGGTCAGGGGCAGGCGAGCGGCGATGGCTTCGGCCACCCGCTTGCTGCGCTGGCGTTCGATGATGTCGCGGGCGTATTGGTCGATGCTGAGGGCGTCGGCCGCGCTGTGATAGACCCAGTCGGGAGGCGGGGTGACATAGTCGGCCACGATCACGTTGGGGAAGTCGGGGAGATCGGCCGCGGCCCGCTGCACAAAGCCCACCGCACCGCACACGTTGCTGGGCGCGCACAACGCGCCAAAGCTCAGGGGCTCGACCTGGGCAATGCCAAAGGGCTCGTAGATGCTCTGCCCAAACTCCACATCCGCGCCCCGGCGCAGATCCATAAACGTCATCGCCTGGGGCATGCGACGTCCGCAACGATCCTGACTCCAGCCGAATTGATTGATCAGCACCGCCTTGATGGCTTTGCTGCGCTGGTTGAAGGGCTCCAGCACGTGAAAAAAGAAATCCACCTCCAGCCCGAGCAGATCGCCGTTATCGGCCCGATGGCCCACAGGCCAGCCATATTCTCGCTCCCAATGGAAAACCTGCTCGGGGGATCGGCCTGTGGGCTCGGCGCTGGAGAGGATGTAGAGGATGCCTGTCTTGCCTGCCCGCTGGAAGATGCGATCCAGATGCTCCAACACCCGCACATCCCGCCACAGCCCCTTGCTGAGCACGAAACGGGTGACGTGGCTGAAGATGAAGTCGGGCGTGAAATCCAGCAGGTTGCGGGCGTAGTCCTGCAACAGCGCCTTGCTCTGTTTTTTGTCATCCAGGGTGATGTGGGCCGCGGGTGCGCCGTTGTACACCAGATCGATCTGACGATGGGCGAAGGCCCGGCCCATGAATCGCAACTCGTCCACCACCTGATCTCCCACCGCCAGGATGCCGTCGAACAGGGCGGCCCGCTCCAGCAGCGCATGCTTGAAGTAATCATCCTGCGGCCCGAACAGATCGGAGACGCTCTGATGCTGTTGCAGGGCCAGCCGCAAGACGTTGT
>JALWDV010000427.1 GCA_027036755.1 Anaerolineae bacterium | reverse complement strand
AGCGGGGCAAGCTGTGGATGCTGCAAACCCGCACAGGCAAGCGCACCGCCCGCGCCGCCATCAAGATCGCGGTGGATATGGCCAATGAGGGCCTCATCAGCAAGGAAGAGGCGGTGATGCGCGTCACACCCGAGCAGGTGGACACGCTGCTGCACCCGCAGTTTGATGAGGAGACCAAGAAGGCGGCCCGGGCCGAGGGCAAGCTCTTCGCCACGGGCGTCAACGCTTCGCCCGGCGCCGCGGTGGGCCGCGTCTACTTCGACGCCGACACCGCGGAGCGCATGGCCAAGGAAGAGGGCCAGGATGTGATCATGGTGCGGCCCTTCACCCGGCCCGACGATGTGCATGGCATGTTGGCGGCCAAGGGCATCCTCACCAGCGAGGGCGGCGCCACCAGCCACGCAGCCGTGGTCGCCCGCCAGTTCGGCATCCCCGCGGTGGTCGGCGCGTCCGACATGGTCATTGATCTGGAAAATCGCACCGCCACCGCCCACGGTCTCACCGTGAAAGAGGGCGATTGGCTTTCGGTGGATGGCGGCAGCGGCGAAGCCTTCTTCGGTCAGATTCCCACCACCTTCCCCAAATTCGAGGAGCAGACCGATCTCATCACCCTGCTGAGCTGGGCCGACGAATTCCGCCGCCTGCAGGTGTGGGCCAACGCCGACTATCCCGCGGACGCCCGCCGCGCCCGGGACTTCGGCGCTCAGGGAATTGGTCTCACCCGCACCGAGCACATGTTCTTCGAGGAAGAGCGTCTGCCCATCGTGCAACGCATGATTTTGGCCGACACGCCCGAGGAGCGCACCGCGGCCCTGGATGAGCTGCTGCCCTTCCAGCGCGGCGATTTCGAGGGCCTGTTCGAGGTGATGGACGGCCTGCCCGTCATCATCCGCCTCATCGACCCGCCCCTGCACGAGTTCCTGCCCGACATGTATGAGCTGGTGGCCGAGGTGGCCGAGATGCGGGCCAAAGGCGAGACCGAAGGTCTGGCCGAGAAAGAGGCGCTGCTGAAGGACGTGGAAAGCCTGCACGAAAGCAATCCCATGATGGGGATGCGCGGCGTCCGTCTCAGCATCGTCATGCCCGAGATCGTGGAAATGCAGGTGCGGGCCATCTTCGAGGCCGCGGCCAATCAGGCCCTGAAGGGCGTCGTGGTCAAGCCCGAGGTGATGATCCCCCTGGTCAGCCACGTGAACGAGCTCAAGGTGATCCAGCCCCGCTTGCAGCGCATCGCCAAAGAGGTGATGGCCGAGAAGGGCATCGATTTTGAGTACAAGTTCGGCACCATGATCGAAATCCCCCGCGCCGCGCTGACTGCGAAGGAAATCGCGGAGGTGGCCGAGTTCTTCTCCTTCGGCACCAACGACCTCACGCAGATGACCTTTGGTTACAGCCGTGACGACGCCGAGGCCCGCTTCCTCCTCACTTACGTCGAGACCGGCGTGCTGCCCGTCAACCCCTTCCAGACCATCGACCGGGATGGCGTGGGGCGTCTGATGAAGATGGCCATCGACGAAGGCCGGGCCACCCGCCCCGATCTGGAGGTGGGCATCTGCGGCGAGCATGGCGGCGATCCCAGCTCCATCGAGTTCTGCCACTATGCCGGCAACAACTACGTGAGCTGCTCCCCCTTCCGCGTGCCCATCGCCCGCCTGGCCGCAGCCCAGGCTGCGTTGAAAGAAAAAGGCGTAAAGGGTTAATCCGCCTTCCCGGTGCGTCGCACTTGCGATGTGCGGCGCACCTCTTGTTTATTCCGCCCGGTGTGCGTTTGCGCGCCGGGCGTTTTTTGCATTTGGGGTGCGTTCAATTTAGGTTGGAGGGCTGGACGACGCAGGTCGCCCTTCAGCCCGCAGGGCTCAATAGAGCGACTTCAGTCGACGCTTTGGACTGGCGGCGGGCATTGACCGAATGAATTCAGTCTCTTGGGGACAGGCCCCCTCCTTTGCTTCCACCTCGGCTCCGAGACGGGCGGAGGAGGAGATAAGGAAGTTGGCATGGTTCACATCGTCCTTCCTGCATCTTTACAATTTCACATGGTCGACGCCTGGCAAAGCACGTCAAACGTAAAGCGTCAAACGTAAAAACGTGGCGAAACAGGCTCTTTTTGACGTTTGACGTATGACGTTTGACGGAGAAATTGTAAAGATCGTTTTGAATGAGAATGAACCATGCATAAAAATCCAACAAAAAACTCGAAGGACGCAACCGCATCCTTCGAGCTATGGTAACAAAACCGGGAGAATAAGAAAAATCAGTAGCTATCAGAAGCCGTTGGCCACCAGCATGGTCACCGAATTGTTCACCCACACCATGAAGAATTGGGCGAAAACGCCGATAGCCAGGATCATCACAGCATTGACCACCAGCACGGTCATCAAGCCCTTGCTGGCGCTGACGCCGCCCTCCACCGTGCTTTCGGAGAAATACATGTGGCGGATGACGTTCAGGTAGTAGAACGCGGCGATGACGG
The DNA here is from genome assembly GCA_027036755.1 of Anaerolineae bacterium. Lineage (GTDB taxonomy): Bacteria > Chloroflexota > Anaerolineae > J102 > J102 > M2005. The sequence continues at coordinate 8,956 of JALWDV010000427.1, read as the reverse complement.
TGTTCAGGGCCGCCAGTGCGCCCAGCACCAGCATCTGCTGATTCATAACCGCAGCGAAGACGTAGAATTTGCCCAGGAAGCCAGCCGTGGGCGGCACGCCCGCCAGAGAAATCAGGAAGAAGGCCATCAGCAAAGCGATGACGGGGGAGCGGGTGGCGAGCCCGTCGAATTGCTCCATGTCGGTGGAGCCGCCGCTCTTCTTCTCGATGGCGAGCAACAGGAGAAATGCGCCGATGTTGGTGAAGATGTACCCGAAGAGGTAGATCATCAGGCCGTTGACGCCGCCGAAATCGGGGCTGGCGTTCACCGCAGCCAGCCCCAGCAGGATGTAGCCCGCCTGGCCGATGGAGGAGTAGGCCAACATGCGCTTGACGCTCTTCTGCTTGAGCGCGGTCAGGTTGCCCAGGAACATGGTGAGCACCGCAATCGCGCCCAGGATTTGCGTCCAATCGGGCTGGAACTGAGGGAAGGCGGTGAGGATCACCCGGCCCAGCACCGCGAAGCCCGCGGCCTTGGATGCGGTGGAAAGGAACGCGGAGACGGGCGTGGGAGCGCCGTCGTAGGTGTCGGGCGCCCACTGATGGAAGGGGACAAGACTGGCCTTGTAGCCGATCCCGGCCAGCACCATCATCAGGGCCACCAGGCCCAGCCAATGCGCACTATCGCTGCGGAGCAGCAGGTCGCCGATGGTCGCCATATCGGTCGTGCCGGTGACGCCATACAGAATCGAAAGCCCGAACAGCAAAATCGCACCGGCCGAAGCGCCGTAGAGGAAGTACTTGATGGCGGCTTCTTCCGAGCGCTTGTCACCGCGCAGGAAACCAGCCAGGATGTAGGAGGTGATGGAAAGGAACTCGATGCCGATGTAAACCAGGATCAAATTGGTGGCGCTGACAGCCACGCTGATGGCCAGGGCGGCGAAAACCAGCAGAGCGTAAAACTCGCCCAGATATTTGCTGCGCCCGGCCATGAAGTTCACCGAACCGATGATAACCAGGGCGATGCCGATGAAGGCGGCCGTCTTGAAAAAGAGGCCGTAGACATCGATAGCCATGGTGAACAGGACGATCTCGCCGGGCTGGCTCAGATAGAGGAGCACCGAGGCGAAGGCGGCCAGCAAGAGACCGACCACGGCCACTGTTGCAGCCGTCCGTCCATCATCCTGTCGGCGTCGCGCCAGGTCTACGCCGATGACCACAAAAGCGGTGATCAGCAAGATCAGCTCGGGCGACAAGAGGCGGATAATTGCGGAAACGTTCAAAGTCATCCCTCCCTGTGTGGTTTAGAAATGAAGGCTGGAGAGGATGTTGACAGAAGCTTCGTTGAAGAAAGCCAACAGCGGCGTGGGCCACAGCCCCAGGAGCACCATCAGAATAACCAGGGGCCACAAGGTGACCTTCTCGAACAGGGCCATGTCGGTGGGGCCGTCCGCGTGTTCGCCGAACACGGTCGTCCAGTGATCCCAGCGCTTGGGATCGAACTCGCCCAGGAACAGGCTCTGGATGATGCGATAGAGGATGTAGGCGGCGGTGATGACGATGCCGATGACGCCGATGACGGCCAGGACGGGCACGATGCCAAATGCGCCCCGGAAGGTGAAGAATTCCGCCCAGAAGCCCGCCAGACCGGGCAGGCCCAGCGAGGCGAAGCCCGCGAACATCATGGTGGCGTAATAAACCGGCACCACCGCGCTAAGCCCGCCAAAGACCTTGAGGTCGCGAGTGTGGGCCCGCTCGTAGATGACGCCCACCAGGAAGAACAAGGCGCCGGTGATGATGCCGTGCATGAACATCTGCAAGGAAGCGCCGTTGAAGGCCATGGCCGCGCTTTCTTGCGCTCCCGCCACGTTTTTCATGCCCAGGGCCACGCCCACAGCGCCAATGCCCAGCATGATGTACCCCATGTGGCTCACCGAGGAGTAAGCAATCAGCCGCTTGAGGTCAGTTTGGGCCAGGGAGACGAATGCGCCATACACGATGCCGATGACGCCCAACAGCGCCACAATCCAGCCGAATTGGGCGAACTGGCCCGGGAAGAGGCTGAGCAGCACGCGCAGGATGCCGTAAGCGCCCAGCTTCAGCAGCACGCCCGCCAGAATAACGGAGCCTGCCGTGGGAGCCGCGGTGTGGGCGTCGGGCAGCCAGGTGTGGAAGGGGAAGCTGGGGACCTTGATGGCGAAGGCGATGAAGAACGCCCAGAAGGAGAGCATGGCGAAGGTGGGCGCATTCAACCACACCCCTTTGGCTGCAGCATCGAGAATATCGAAGGTGCCGGTGCTCAGGTAAACGCCGATCATGGCCAGCAACATGAAGATGGAGCCCGCCAGGGTGTAGAGGAAGAACTTGATGGCCGCGTACTGCGGACGATCCTTGGGATTGCCCCAAATGCCGATGAGGAAGTACATGGGCACCAGGCCGATCTCCCAGAACACGTAGAAGAGGATCAGGTCCAGCGAGACGAACACGCCGAACATGCCCGTGGCCAGCAGCAGGAAGAGCAGGAAGAACTCCTTCACCCGCTTGCGGATGACCCGGGCCGAGTAGTAGAGGCCCAGGGTGGTCAGCAGCGCCGTCAGGAAAAGCAGCGGCACGCTGAGACCATCGGCGCCCACGTGATAATTGACGCCAATGGAGGGAATCCAGGCGAATTTGGCCTGATATGCCATCTGATTGCCCCTGAGGAAGTTCGTGGCGTAATCGATGGCCAGCCAGGTGGTGAGCAGCAGCGGAATCACGCTCCACCAGATGGAAAACTTTTTGATAAGATCTTCTTTTTCCTTCGGCATCAGAGCAACGATGACGCTTCCCACCGCGGGCAGAAAGACAATCAGCGTCAAGACCGAACTACGAAGTAAATCCATTGAAATCTCCTCCTCGGTTTATTTTTGGAGATAATTACGAGGTATGAATTGATTTATTTCAAGGGGATGAGCAAGAGCAGAACGACGACCGACAGCAGCAAAATCAACAGATAATTTTGCGCCTGCCCGGTTTGGATCAGACGGACGACAGCGCCCGTCCAGGTGGTGACCAACCCGGCGCCGTTGACCGCGGCGTCGATGATGAATTCGTCGATCCATCGGCGCAAGGCGGCAGCCAGCCAGCGGCCCAAGGCCCCGACCCAGTTGACGATGCGGTCGATGACGTTGCGGTCGAAGAGGAAGAAGAATTGGGCCAGCCACAGGGTGGGCCGCACCGCCACGAGATGGTAGAACTCATCGAAGTAGTATTTGTTTTCGAGGATGGTGTAGATGGGGCCCAGCGGTTTGCGCAGGGGATCAGGCTTTCCTGCGGCCAGAGGCTTCCGGCCATACACCAGCCAGGCGACCACGATGCCGCTGAGGGCCAGGGTCATGGAGATGAGCGCGGGAGTCCAGTTGAACCCCGCGGGGGCCACGTGCAGCCCGTAGAATTCGCCCTGCATCTCCATCAATTTCGCCATGAAATCGGAGGCAAGGCCGCCGATGACCGGGAAATCCTCGGGCACGGCCACGAAGCCGCCGAAGAGGGCGAAGAAGGCCAACGCCACCAGAGGCCAGGTCATGGCGCGCACGCTCTCGGGCGCATGTTCGGCGGCCTCGGTGCGGGGGCTGCCGAAGAAGGTGAGGAAGATCTGGCGGAAGGTGTAGAAGGCTGTGAGGAAAGCGCCCGCGGCCAGGGTCCAATACACCGCCATGTGTCCATCCGCCCAGGCGTGGGCCAAAATCTCGTCTTTCGACCAGAACCCCGCGGTGATCAGAGGGAAGGCGGAAAGGGAAGCGCCGCCAATGATGAACGTCCAGCCGGTGACGGGCATGCGTTTGAGCAAGCCGCCCATGTTGAACATGTCTTGCGGATCGAAGTAGCCCTCGTGGCCGTGTTCGCCATGCTCATGCACGTGATGATGCCCGTGCTCGACGCCGTGGATGACCGAGCCGGAGGCCATGAACAACAGGGATTTGAAGAAGGCGTGGATGAGCAGGTGAATGATGGCCGCCACCCAGGCGCCAATCCCCAGCGCGGCGAACATGTAGCCCAACTGGGAGATGGTGGAGTAGGCCAGCACCTTCTTGATGTCTTTCTGGGCCACCGCGATGGTGGCGGCGAAGAGGGCGGTGAATGCGCCGATGAAGGCCACGAACATCATCACGCCGCTGCCGCCGTGGGCCGCGGCCGAGAACAGAGGCGACATGCGCACGATGAGGTAGACGCCCGCGGAGACCATGGTCGCGGCGTGGATGAGGGCCGAGACCGGGGTCGGGCCTTCCATGGCGTCGGGCAGCCACACATGCAGCGGAAACTGGGCCGATTTGCCGATCGCGCCCCAGAAGATGAGCATGGAGATCAATCCCGCCCAGGTCACAGCCCCGAAGAAGGGGAGGTTGACTGTGCTGGTGGAAAGCTCATGCAGGAATTCCTGATTCCCGAAAATCGCCTGGAAGTTCAGGTCGCCAGCATGGATGAAGAGGAAGATCAGGCCCATCATAAAGAGCACATCGCCCACCCGGGTGGTGAGGAAGGCTTTGAGACCGGCCTGCTTGGGCGTGATCTGCTTGGGATCAGGATAGCTCTTATCGAACCAGAAGCCGATGAGCAGATAGGAACAGAGGCCCATGATCTCCCAGAAGATGAAGAGCATCAGCAGGTTGTTGGCCACAACCAGCCCCAACATGCCCGTGGCGAAGAGGGAAATGTAGGCGAAGAAGCGGCTGTAACGGGGGTCCAGACCTTCTTTGGCCGCGTCGGGATATTTCGCGGGATCAAGATGTCCAGGAAAGCTCATGTAGCCGGTGCTGTAGATGAAGATCATCGTCAGCACAAACCCGACCATGAACAACATCCCCGCGGTGACCGCGTCCACAGCCACCCCCATGTGGAAGGTGATGGTTCCCATGGGTAGCCAGGGCGCGTTCAGGTCGAAGGGATGTTCCGTCAACTCCGGATTGAGGAAGAAGACGATGGCCACGGCCCAGGACATGATCCAGGCGAGAATCACTGCGCCGACGGCGATGTTCGAGCTCAGGCGTTTCTTGGGATTGGCGAACAGGATGATCGCGAAGAACGCCAGCGCCGTGGGCAGCGGTATCAGCCAGGTAAGATTGAAAACGGAAGGATAATTCATAAGCGACCTCAATGATTTCGTGAATCAGATACAGGTGCAAAACTAGAGATTCAGATCGTTGATCTCATCGACGTTGATGGTCTTGCGGGTGCGGTAGATGGAGATCATCAACGCCAGGCCAACAGCCGCCTCGGCCGCAGCGACAGTGAAGACGAAAACCACAAAAATCTGTCCCGACAGATCAGAAGGGGTCAGGTATCGCCAGAAGGCGACCAGGTTCACATTGACGGCGTTCAGCATCAATTCCACGCCCATCAGCACGGCGACGGCGTTGCGGCGGGATAGCACGGCGAAAAATCCCAGGCTGAACAGGGCCGTTGCGAATATGAGATACCATGAAAGGGGAACAGTCATAAAACAGCTCCTTGGGGGAACAGTGTTCAGTAAGCGGTGTGCGGCGATCAGTTGCGTTCGCGGGCGAGCATGATGGCTCCCACCAGGGCGACCAGCAGCAAGACGGAGGCGACCTCGAAGGGGACGACGTAATGCCCCACGAACCCGGAGCCGATCTGCTGAATGGCGTCATCGGGCGCGCTGGCGTTGGCGGCGGCGAATGGCATCTTCACCAGCAGCCAACTGAGGAGCCCGAAGAAGAGAATCATGGCTCCGCCGGCGAAATACCATTGTTTGTTGTAAGCGCCCGCTTCGCGACCCATCATCCCCTTGGAGAGCATGATGGCGAACACGATCAGCGTGGCGATGGCGCCGATGTAGATGATGATCTGCGCCATGGCCAGAAATTCGGCTTCCAGCAGAATGAAGAGGGCGGCGATGCCGAAGAAGACGCCCACCAGGAACAATGCGGCGTGAAACAGGTTCCGGGCGACGACCGTGCCCAGCCCCATCAGCAAGGTGAACGCTGCAATAATGATGAAAAGTATCTGTCCGACCATAAATCCTGTTTCCTTACAAACGAGGGAGTTCGGGAGCGAACAAGCGCTTGTTCTTGTTTTTGGGAAGGTCTCGGGTGTAGTTTCCCAGCAGCTTCAGCGTCACAACCAGGATCACGATGTTGACGACGAAGAGCAATGCGTAGGTGACCGCCGAGGGCAGGCCCAGCTTGAGGATGATGGCCACCGCCAGGAACAGGGCCAGGCCCATGGGCACCAGCACCTTCCAGCAGAAGGACATCATCTGGTCGATGCGCAGGCGGGGGAAGGTGGCCCGCACCCAGGCGAAGACGAAGAACATGATGAACACTTTGATGAAGAAATAAACCACGCCCAGCGCCGGGATTTGCGCAGCAAAAGGCCCCTGCCAGCCGCCGAAGAAGAGGGTGACGGCCACGGCCGAGAGCACCCAGGTGTTGAGGAAGAATGCCAGATAGAACCAGGCGAACTTCATGGCCGAGTATTCGATGTTGTAACCGGCCACGATCTCCGATTCAGCTTCCAGCAGGTCGAAGGGGGCCCGCTCGCCTTCGGCCAGTGCGGCCACGAAGTACATGATGAACACCGCGGGCAAAATCCACACATACCATCCCAGCCCGAACAGGCCGCCCTGCCCCTGGGCGATGACGTTGAGATTCATCGAACCGCGCATCAGAACCACGATCAGCATGGCCAGGCCCACGGGAATCTCATAGCTGAGCAATTGAGACACCACGCGAAAACCGCCCAGCAGCGCGTATTTGTTGCGAGAGGCCCAACCCGCCATCAACATGGCCATGGAGCCCAGTGCGCCAAAGGCCATCAAATAGAGGATGCCCACGTTGATGTTGGCGCCCACAACCTTATCGGCGAAGGGAATGACCGCAAACAGCATGATGATGTGGAAAACCGCAATGATGGGGGCCAGATTGTAGGTGATGCGGTCGGCATTATCGGGAGTGATGTCTTCCTTGGTCAACAGCTTCAGGGCGTCGGCAAAGGGTTGAATGAGGCCGTAGGGGCCCACCCGGTTCGGGCCAAGACGATCCTGCACGCGGCCAGCTATTTTACGCTCGAACCAGATGAGGAAAATTGCCAGTAAAAGAGCGACGCCCAACAGAATGACAGCTCCCAGAATCCAGTTGATGAGCAATACCCAACCATGGGGAATGCCGACATTCTCAAGCATCGCGACGAATGATTCGCCAAGCGCTCTCAAATCCATATCATAACTCCAATCGTATCAGAGATAGCGAAAAATGCCGTAACTGCCAACATAGCCAACTTTTGAACCACAAAGCCCACAAAGACACGAAGAACACAAAGGATATTTGATATTTATGAATTTTATTCTTTGTGCCTTTGTGTCTTAGTGCTCTTCGTGGTTTTTGCCTCGCTATGGGTAAGATACCTGAGCAGTTACAAAATGCCTTGCAGAATGATGAAAACCTGTTACATGAAAGATGGCAGTGCGATGAACGCTACTGCCATTCCAATGCGTCCTTTTTCCAGGCGTAAATCAAGCCGACGACGAGGATGAAAACAAAGATAATCGCCTCGACCAAAGCGAAAAGTCCGATTTTATCGAAAGCCACCGCAAAGGGAAAAAGGAAAATCGCCTCGATATCAAAGACAACGAAAATCAGGGCGAAGAGATAGTATTGCGCCCGAAACTGAACCCATGCGTCTCCCACGGTTTCAATACCACATTCATAGGTGGAGTTTTTGAGGGGGTTTGGGCGTTTGGGCCGAAGCAGCCAGGTAAACGCCAGCGTGACGATGGGGAAAATAAAAGCAATGACGGCGAAAACACCGATGAGGCCATACTGCTGTACGAGCATCGCGATTTCTCCTTTGAAACAACTCTACTCACTCAAGGATTTTGGTTTTCGGAGACAGCAACAAGAATTGCTTCTCTCTAAAAACAAGGCTGATTATAACACAGCTTACATAGCGGTGGAAGTTTTCAGCGTGAAAAGGTGCACGGAGGGCGAGAAAATGCAGCGCCGTCAATGCACATCAACTCATACTCACCACAAAACATTTGGGTGCGTCCTTTTTCGGTTGAAGCGTTTGCCGCGTCCGCCCGGCGATGAAGTCGCCGGGCTACAAAACAGCGCCGGATAAATCCGGCTAGCCCCGCAGGGGCGCTGTTTCTAGCCGGGGGACTTCATCCCCCGGCGCTGGCCGCGGGCGCGAAGCGCCCCGTTAATGAATGGATTATTTTAACTTTCCAACTCATTTGGGACGCACCCAAAACATTTAGAGATTGAATCTTACCATCAGTTCAGTACACATCCTTTCTGTGGCCTATCTTTAGAATAACAATCTCACTCTTTTCCCAATCGACATCAAAAAGAACCCGATAATTGCCTATTCGCAGCCTGTAATCAGCAACAGAATGGTTTTTGAGATGTTTGATTTGAGGAATGTTGGGGAATTCCCTCAAATCCTCGATTCTTTGCCTGATTTTAGGCAGGCTAGAATCAGGAATCTTGCGTAAATCCTTGGCAACGCTTTTTGCATAGATGATTCTAAACATTCAACTGTTTCCAAATTTCCTCGTGAGTCAACACCTCTCCATTTTCGACTTCTCGACGTCGTTCCATCAGTTCCGCTTTGGTTTTTCGATATTTCGCCTGCTCGATCAGTAGTTTGAGGAAATAAGCCGCCTTCTCCTGATCTTCCTCATCTAATTTCTCAAACAGTCGCAAATTTGTTGAATACATGATGTTCAGAGCCTCTTCAACATTGGGTGCGCTTTTATAACGCCTGATTTGCATTTTAACACGCGCCATTTGGCGTGTCAACGCGTTTTGGATCAAAGCAGCAATTTCAAATTTGGCCCGGAGACAAGCCCCCCTCCCGGCCTCCCCCCGCTTCGGCTGCGCCTTGCAGGGGGAGGAGCCCATCGCCTTGCCAATTTATGTAGCAGATGGGCGTCTCCCTCCCCTGAACACGAGTGAAGCGAGTATCGGGGGAGGGAG
>JALWDV010000426.1 GCA_027036755.1 Anaerolineae bacterium | reverse complement strand
ATGTTATGACTTGTTATGTTATGTTATGTTATGTTATGTTACGTTATGTTATGTTATGTTATGTTATGTTATGTTATGTTATGTTATGTTATGTTATGTTATGTTATGTTATCTTATGTTATGTTATGTTCTGCTATATTATGTTATATCATGTTATGTTATGTTATGTTGTGTTATGTTATGTTATGTTATGTTGTGTTATGTTATGTTATGTTATTTTATGTTCTGGCATGCTAGGTTATGTTATGTTATGTTGTGTTATGTTATGTTATGTTATGTTATGTTATGTTATGTTATGCTATGTCCTGTTATGGACTGTTAGGTGATGTTTTGTTATGTACTGTTATGTTATGTTTTGTTATGTAACGTCATGTTATGTTATGTTATGTCATGTTTTGTTATGTTATGTTATGTTATGTTGTGTTATGTTATGTTATGTTATGTTACGCTCTGTTATGTCATGGTATGTCGTGTTATGTTTTGTTATGTTATGTTATGTTATGTTGCGTTAGGTAATGTTCTGTTATGTTTTTGTTATGTTATGTTATGTTATGTTATATTATGTTATGTTATGTTATGTTATGTCATGTTTTGTTATGTTATGTTATGTTATGTTATGTTATGTTATGTTATGTTATGTTATGTTATGTTACGTTATGTTATGTTATGTTATGTTATGTTATGTTATGTTATGTTATGTTATGTTATGTTATGTTATGTTATGTAATGTTATGTTATGTTCTGTTATGTTATGTTATGTTACCTTAGGTTGTGTTCTGTTGTGTTGTGCTGTGTTGTGTTCTCTTATGTTGTTCTGTGTTGTGTTTTATTATGTTATGTTATGTTATGTTGTGTTATGTTATGTTATGTTATGGTCTGTTATGATATGTTATGCTATGTCCTGTTATGGACTGTTATGTTATGTTTTGTTATGTACTGTTATGTTATGTTTTGTTATGTAACGTCCTGTTATGTTATGTTATGTCATGCTTTGCTATGTTATGTTATGTTATGTTATGTTATGTTATGTTATTTCATGTTCTGTTATGTTATGTTATGTTAAGCTCTGTTATGTAATCGTATGTTATGTTATGTTTTGTTATGTTATGCTATGTTATGTTGCGTTATGTAATGTTATGT
>JALWDV010000425.1 GCA_027036755.1 Anaerolineae bacterium | reverse complement strand
TCACATAACAGCACATAACGCTACATAACGCCACATAACGCCACATAGCGTCACATGACGTCGCATAACATCAGCTGACGTCACACAACGCCATATAACGAAACATAACGCAACATAACACCACATAACCCCGCATAAGACCACATAGCACCACATAGCACCATATAACACCACATAATACCACATAACACCATATAACGCCACATCACGCCACATAACGCCACATAACGCCACATAACGCCACATAACGCCACATAACGCCACATAACGCCATATAACGCCAAATAACGGCCCATAACGCCACATAACGCCAAATAACGCCACATAACACCACACATGCCCGCATCACACCACATAACACCACATAACGCCATATATCGCAGAATAACGCCATATGACGCCACATAGCGCCACAAAGCGCCAAATAGCGACACATGACGCCACATATGGCCACATAACACCACGTAACACCACATATCACCACATAACGCCACATAACCCCACCCAGCGCCACATAACGCCACGTAACGCCACATAACACCACATAGCGCCACATAACGCCAAATGACGCCACATATGGCCACATAACACCACATAACACCACATATCACCACATAACACCACATAACACCCGTAACAACATATGACACCACATAACACCAAATAATGTGAAATAACGTCGTGTCATCACATAACATCACATATCGTCAGATAACGTCACATAACATCACATAACGTTACAAAGCGCAACGTAACGCCACATATCGCCACATAACGCCAGATAGCGCCTCATAACGGAATATAACGTCATATTACGTCACATAACATTACCTAACGTCACATTACGACACATAACGACACATAGCGACACGTAACGCCACCCAACGCCCCATAACGCCACATAACGCCATATAACGCCAAGTAATAACACATGTCACCACATGACACGACATAACACCACATAAGACCCATAACAGCACATGACACCACATAACACACATAACGTCAAATATCGTCAAATGTCGTCACGTAACATCACTTAACGTCACATAACGTAACATAACGCCACATAGCGCAATATAACGCCACATAACGCAACATAAAGCCACAGAACGCCACATAACGCCACATATGGCCACA
>JALWDV010000424.1 GCA_027036755.1 Anaerolineae bacterium | reverse complement strand
ATTGATTAAATGGCCAACAATCAATATCACAGGAATCTTCCTGTTTTCAATTGTCAAGGTGCTGGAAAACTGGCTCGGCGCCAGATCGATTTGTCAAGCTGGTTTTACTGCAAATGAACCATGCCGGTTATCGATGTAAACAGGCTTGAAATGGTGCTTGCCGCCATCCACCAGGATGATCTTGCCCGCCTTCACAGCCTGGATGACCCGGATGGTGAACTGGGGTGAGCCCGGGCCATAGACCTGGGAGGGACGGGGAACGACTGCAGGCAGGCCATGCTCCCGGTGCGCTGCAAAGACCAGTTCCTCGGCCGCGACTTTGGAATCATGGTAGACCCGGCCTGTCATGCGCGGGGGCGTGGTCTCATCGATATCCAGTTGCTGGAGCGAACCATACACCGCGCAGGAGCTGAGGTGGATGAACCGCTCCACGCTCTCGGCGAGAGCGGCATCGAGCGTATGCTGCGTTCCGCCTACGTTCACCGCCCAAACCGCGTCCCTGTCGCCCTGCTCATCGGCCCAGGCCGCCGCGTGATACACGATGTTAGCGTCGCGCATGGCATCGCGCACAGCCTCGGGATCGGTAACGTCGCCGGGGACGATTTCGACGCCCAGGGCCTCCAGGGGCGCGGCCTTTTGCGGCGAACGCACCAGGGCCCGCACCTGCACGCCCTCAGCGGTTTGCAGCCTGCGGGCCAGATGCCCGCCGATAAAGCCCGTGGCTCCTGTGATCAATGCGGTTTTGCCAGATATGTCCATAATCGTCGCTGTTCGCTCCTCGCGTGTTTCTCGATGGAAGATCGTCACCATCATATCACGCCGGGCATTGCCCGTCAATCCGCCCCGGGTGTTTGCGGCAATTTCAATATGAGCGCAATCGGATTTCAATGGACGCGGCGTCGCACCTTTCAGTCGCTGCATTCCCTAGAAATGACGTGAAGAACTTATTTTCAAAGCAGTCGCCACGCGCGGCAGCGCTCCGACACGGACGAAAATCCTTTGTTACGTCATTTCGACGACCGTAGGGAGGAGAAATCTCCTCGTTAGCAAGGGGATTTCTCGGTCGCTGCGCTCCCTCGAAATGACGTGGGAGAGTTTATTTTCATAGCAGTCCGATGGCGGGCGAGCCCGCGCCGATACCGATGAAACTCCCTTGTTACGTCATTTCGACGACCGTAGGGAGGAGAAATCTCCTCGTTAGCAAGGGGATTTCTCGGTCGCTGCGCTCCCTCGAAATGACGTGGGAGAGTTTATTTTCATAGCAGTCGCCATGAGCGATAGCTCACCACATAACGAACGAAAATGGAACGCAGAAACCTCTGATGCCCGCAGATTCTCGCAGATTATCTTGATTTTATCTGTTTTTATCTGTAACTGCTAACGTACCCCGGTTAATAAACCACAAAGGGCACAAAGGCACTAAGAACACGAAGAAAAAATGTATAAATTTTCCTTTGTGCCTTTGTGTCTTAGTGCTCTTAGTGGTTTTCGGGTGACGACCTTAGTTACTTTCAAAGCAGCCCTTTCCCGACCAACCCTTGGCGAAATTTGCCCCAAATAGAGCAAGCCTCAACGCGCTCCCCATTGTGGAGGAAAGGGAAAAGGAGTATAATTACGCATCGGACTGCATTTTGAAACAGTCGCTTTGGGTAACGGGAGACTCGTGTTGCATATTGGCAGCGTTTTTGCCCAGATTCACAAAACGCACCCTATCCCCTGGTCTTGCAAGCAATTCATCAAAGGCGTCCTTATGTCAGCAACAGAAGCAACTTCGAAACCCGTCAATTTCCTCATCAACTTTTGGGATATCGTCACCGATCCCGCCGCAGCCCTGGCCAACATCGAATTCCAGTTCGATTTCAGCCGCGCCCGCATGACCGATTGGAGGTGAGACATGGCTTCATCATTTTTCCACACAGCAGCTTATGGCGGAAAAGGCTGGCGACCGCGAATCGCCAGCACCGTCGAAGAAATCGGGCGCTTGTGGGCCGATTGCGGCCAAAACAGCGAATGGGCGCCATTGAAAAGGGTGTTGTTGCATCGCCCGGGGCCCGAGTTGCTGGTGGATGACGCGGACGCGGCGCAATTGCTGGCCCCTGTCGATCTTGCCCGGGTTCAGGCCCAGCACGACGCTCTGGCCCAGGCGTATCGAGACGCCGGGGTGACGGTGCACATGGCGTCGCCCGACGTCGCGCCGCCGCCCAACCTGATGTTCGTGGCAGATCTCATGTTTATGACGCCCGAGGGCGCGATTCTGGCCCGACCCGCCTCGCAGGTGCGCGCGGGCGAGGAGCGTCTCATCGCCCGCCGCCTGGCCGCGCTGGACGTTCCCATCCTGCGCAGCGTGCATGGCCGGGCCACATTCGAGGGCGCGGACGCGATGTGGCTCTCGGAGCGCAGCGTGCTGGTGGCCGAGGGCCTGCGCACGAACATCGCGGGGCGGGCGCAGGTGGCCGCCACCCTGGCCGAAATGGATGTGGAGAGCATTCCGGTGGGGCTGCCGTTTGGGGCCATGCACCTGATGGGCTCATTGCGCATCGTGGATGGGAATCTGGCTATCGCCTGGCCCGGACGCACGCCTTTCGCCGCGGTGCGGGCGCTGCGCGAGCATGGATACGCCGTTCATTTTCTGCCCGATGAAAACGAGGCGGTGGAGGGCTTCGCCCTCAATTTCGTGACTTTGGGCCCGCGCAAAATCCTCATGGCCGCGGGCAACCCCATCACCCAGCGATTTTACGAGAAGCTCGGCGTCGAATGCGTCGTCGTGGCCGTCGATGAATTGACCAAAGCCGCGGGTGGTATTGGCTGCCTCACGGGCGTGCTAAAACGCGATCTGCTCGATTGATCGGGCGCTATTTTCGCAGAAATCGGTGGGCGATCAACGCGAAGATGATGTAGACGATGGCCAGGATGATCAACGCGAACTTGATCACCGCGGCCCGGTGCGCGACCGCCGCCGCCGTCTCCGTTGCGCCGCGTGTCAACATTTGCCAGAGAAAGTAGTTTTCCAGGGCGTCCAACAGGCCCGCGACGCCCATGCCCCAGGCCATGAGTACGCCCAGGCTGCGGATAAAGCCCGGACGAACCTCCGCCAGCCATAATGCGGCCAGCGCCAGGGTGACGGCGTAGGCCAGCATGTACAGATAATCGAAGCCCAGACTGAACGCCGCGTGCAGACGGGCGTTGGCGTCCCAACTGGCGAGAATGCGGCCCGCTTCGGCCGCGCTGTCAGCGAGCTCATACGAGACGATGCCCTGGGGCGCGGCTGCTGTCTGCAATGCGCCGTCGATGACTTGCAGCGCCAGGGTCGCGATGAGGGTCAGGGCCAAAAACAGCCAGAAAAGACGTTTACGCTGCGATGCCGTCAGATTCAAAAATGGATGGGACATGCTGGTTCTCCGGTCTTTTGCTGCGGGTGAGGGCCAGACATAGGACGCAGGTGACGCAGAAAAACAGATAAAATCGGCTGGTTTTGTTATCGGTGATAGCCATGATAACATGTTTGTTAATCAATACCTTCGCCAAAAAAGTAGGAAAAAATCGAGTGGGTGAATAGAATGGGAGAAATCACGACGAAATGGTTTCTCTCCACCATTCACACCACTCATGCCAAAGATTACCACACTTTTAGCCATT
>JALWDV010000423.1 GCA_027036755.1 Anaerolineae bacterium | reverse complement strand
GGGTGAGTAGACGAAACCCGGTTGCAACCATTCACATATACAGTCTACCTTCTCTAAATTTCATATCGAACTTATTTTCCAATTTACATTGTTCTCTACCACACCATGTGCATGATGGGATGAGTTATTGATAGAATGATGTGGACGGGTTTAGGACATCGGTTGCCTATATTATGACCCTACACACACGCACACACACAGACACACACACACACACACACACAGACACACACACACACACACACACACAGACACACACACACACACACACACACACACACACACACACACACACACACAGACACACACACACACACACACATAAGTACACATCTTTCTCCCCATAAACATTCACAGTTTTCTAATAAGCCCCATATATATATATATATATATATATATACAGACATATCATACCTATTCACATAATCTCTCTCTTTCTCTCTCTCTCTCCCTCACACACACACAGCTAACGACAGCTATCCGACCCAGTTTTCTGTCAATTTTCAGACACATACAGATACCTATTTATATCTCTCTCGCTCATTTATTCACATACACCTGTCCGCTGCTCTCACACCTATACACGCCTATCTAAATGTTTATGTTATCTTTGATCTATAGATGTTGCTATTTGCTGTAAGAGACAAGCCCATTAATATTGTATACCATTCGAATGATAATGACATATTAATGGGATGGCATTTTAGCCAATAACTGGTATAAAATGATGACGTATTACGTGCATCCCCCCACGTTATTGTTGTTGCTATTACGTCATTAATACTGTTCCGATATATCTACGTCATTATCTTGCTTAGTGAACGTGACACCTTTTTACTACGTGTACACACATAATTATTGTTGCTATGTATACACGTTGTTGTTGCTATGTAAACACATCAATATCGTTGCTATGTAAACAGGTAATTACTGTTGCTATGTGTACACGCCAGTATTGTTACAATGTGCACACGTCATCGTCTTTCCAGTGTACACATCATTGCTGTTGCTATGTGTACAAACGTGATATTTGTTGCTATTTGAACGCGTCAACATCGGTGCTATACGTGCACGGGTACTTGCTATGTAAACAGATTGTAAGGTTTCTGTAACTTTGTGTTCCTGTGACTTTAGTGCAAGT
>JALWDV010000422.1 GCA_027036755.1 Anaerolineae bacterium | reverse complement strand
GCGACGACGTCGCGAAGTCAGGCCGCGCCTCAGGGCCAGCCAACCAGCGCTGAAGCGCGCGGCGATGGCGGGCCAGTGCGCCCGCCCCTCTGAGCCGATACGCTGCAGAAGCAGCACTGTGGAGGTGACGAGAGCGACAGCGCTTGTCATCAGCGTTTGCCAGCTAACGCCCACCATGAGAATGATAGCGATGACAATCGTCACCAGCATGAGCAGGATGGCGATGCCCACCCCCAGCGATGAGGCCACGTTTTGCGCGATCACCCAGCCCGCGAGACCGCCATAATCGCCCGGGCGCGGCGAAGAGACCAGGGAGGCTCCGCCCCGGAAAACGCCGATGAGATGGGCCAGCGCCTGCATGGCCGCCCAAAAAAGCAAAAAGCCCAGGAAGCGCAGGGGCGTGAAACCGCCGCGATGGCCCTGGCTATAGAGAAAGGCGAAAACGCCCGACACGATGAGCGCGACGGGCAGCCAATACACTCCCACGCCAAACAACATGCTCATCATATCCACCCACCAGGCGGTGACAGTCCCTCGCTGGCTGCTGAACAACGCCAGCAAGGTAAAAATGCCCAGCAGCGCTAGCACAACGCCCAGAGTCTGACCGCTCACAGCGGTCTCGACAAAGGTCTGCAACCCGCTCTTTTTGCGTTTGCGAGAACCGCCCTTCTTTTTGGTCGAACGAGAGCGAGCGCCGCTCTTCTTTTTGGCGGCGGCGTAGGTCTTCTTCTTTCTCCCGGCGGGGGATTTTGCAGTAGATGGTCGTTTGGTCATAATGCGGGCGGGGGAACGAGGGGCTAGCTCATGCGTTCGCTGAATCATTATAGCAAATGTCTGCTCACTCTGCAACGCACCAGCAGTCAGCGCCAGCGATTTCAAAGGGGTGTGTCCAGAATGAGTTGGAAAATGTAACTACTAAGGTCGTCACCGGTCTGCCACCCGAAAACCACTAAGAACACGAAGAAAATTAGTGGTTTTTGGGTAACGACCCCAGTAGTTCAACAATGTCAAATTCCCTCCAAATACATTCAGCAATTTCAAATTTTGTCTGGTGACAAGCCCCCTCCCGGCCTCCCCCCGCTTCGGCTGACGCCTTGCAGGGGGAGGAGCCGCTGGTTTGCCAATCTGTTTGGCAGATGGA
>JALWDV010000421.1 GCA_027036755.1 Anaerolineae bacterium | reverse complement strand
TGCTACATAAAGCCACATAACGCAACATGACGCCAGATAACGCCACATAACACAGCGTAACGCTACATAACGCCACATAACGCCAAATTACGCCACATAACGCCACATAGAGCCACATGTCGCCACATAACGGCAAATAACGCCACATAACGCCACATGACGCCACAAACGCCAAAACAAACCACATAACCGCACATAACGACACATAACGCCATGTAGCGCCACATAACGTCACATAACGTAACATAACGCCAGAGAACGTCTCATCACGTCACATAACGCCTCATAACGCCACAGAATGCAGCATAACGCAACATTGCGCCAAATAACGCCTAATAACGCCACATAGCTCCACCTTTCGCCACATATCGCCACATAACAGCACATATCGCCACCTACCGCCATATAACCCCACGTCACACCAGAAAGCGCCGCAAGACGGCACATAGCGCCACATAACGCAAGAAAACGCCACATATCGCCACATAGCGCCACATCACGCCACCTAACGCCACATAATGCTACATAAAGCCACACAACGCAACATGACGCCAGATAACGCCACATAACACAGCATAACGCTACATAACGCCACATTACGCCAAATTACGCCACATAACGCCACATAGAGCCACATGTCGCCACATAACTCCACATAACGCCACATAACGCCACAGGACGCCTCAAACGCCAAAACAAACCACATAACCCCACATAACGACACATAACGCCGTATAGCGCCACATAACGTCACATAACGTAACATAACGCCAGAGAACGTCTCATCACGTCACATAACGCCACATAACGCCACATAACGCCACATAGCGCGACATAACGCCAAATAACGCCACATAACGCCAAAACACGGCACATCGCGCCAAATAACGCCGGAAAACGCCATGTAACGCCACATATCGCCACATAACGCCACATAACGCCACATAACGCCGCATGACGCCACATTACGCCACATAACATTACATAACCTCACATAACTCTATAGAACGTCTCATCACGTCACCTAACGCCACATTTCGCCAAATAACGCCGCAAAACGCAAACAAAAGCCACATAACGCCACATAACGCCAAATACCGCCACATATCGCCACATAACGCCACATAACGACACATAAGGAC
>JALWDV010000420.1 GCA_027036755.1 Anaerolineae bacterium | reverse complement strand
ACCCCGCCCCTCCCCCGATACTCGCTGCGCTCGTGTTCGGGGGAGGGAGGTGCTCGTCTGCTGCACATATTGGCAAGCGATGGGCTCCTCCCCCTGCAAGGCGCTAGCCGAAGCGGGGGGAGGCCGGGAGGGGGGCTTATCTCCGAATCAAATTTGAAATTGCTGAGCGCCCGAAAGGTGCGACGCACTTGCCACGAGTCGTGATAGCGTCACATCAGGTCAGGCGTTAATCCGTTGGGCTGTTCATCAAAGAGACGCGGCCAAAGCCGCCTGAACACAATCCGCATCGATCACAACACCCCCATCCAATATAACCATGCCTACCCCCTTCCGATACACCCTCCTCGCCCGCGATGGCATGGCCCGTCGCGGCGTTTTCTCCACGCCCCACGGCGATATCAAAATGCCCGCGTTCGCGCCCGTCGGCACTCAGGCCACGGTCAAAACCCTCACGCCCGACGAGGTGCGGATGATCGGCGCGGACCTCATTCTCTCCAACACCTACCATCTCTACCTGCGCCCGGGCGCCGACCGGGTGGCCAGCTTCGGCGGCCTGCATGGCTTCATGGGCTGGGACGGCCCCATCCTCACCGATAGCGGCGGCTTTCAGGTCTTCTCCCTCAGCGATCTGCGCAAGGTGGACGACGAGGGCGTCACCTTCAAATCTCATCTCGACGGCAGCCATCACCGTTTTACGCCCGAAAAGGTGATGGAGATCGAGGCCAAGCTGGGCGCGGACATCATCATGGCTCTGGACGAATGCCCGGACCCGCTGGATCGGGCGTACAACGAGGAAGCTCTGGCCCGCACCCACGCCTGGGCCGTGCGCTGCGCCGAAAGCCAGGTGCGCCCCGACGAGCAGGCTTTGTTCGGCATCGTGCAGGGCGGCGTCTTTGCAGACTTGCGACTGGAGAGCGCGGCCTTCCTCAGCAAGCTGGATCTGCCCGGCTACGCCATCGGCGGGCTGGCCGTGGGCGAGACCAAGCCGCAGATGTACGCCACCCTGGACGTGGTCACGCCCGCCCTGCCCGCGGACAAGCCCCGCTATCTCATGGGCGTGGGCGCTCCCGACGACATCGTCGAAGCCGTGGCCCGGGGTGTAGACCTGTTCGACTGCGTGCTGCCCACCCGCATCGCCCGCAACGGCGCTGTCTTCACCCGCCACGGACGCATCAATCTGCGCAACGCCCGCTTCGCGGATGAGCACGGGCCCATGGAAGAAGGCTGCACGTGCTATTCCTGCCAGCGCTTCTCCGCCGGATACATCCATCATCTCATCAAAGCCAAGGAGATTTTGGGCCTGCGTCTGACCACCCTACACAATCTGCACTTTTTGGAAACCCTGATGCGCGACATCCGCGCCCACATCGAGGCGGGCGACTTCTACGCCTTCAAAGACGCCTTCCTGGCCGACTATCTCTCATAATCTCTCAATCTCCTGTTCCCCATGACTACATTACAAGCATTCATCCTGGGCCTGGTGCAGGGCCTGACCGAATTCCTGCCCGTTTCGTCCTCCGGCCATCTGGTGCTGGTTCCCTGGTGGCTGGGCTGGGATAACCCCGGCCTCGCCTTCGACGCGCTGCTGCACTGGGGCACCTTGCTGGCCGTCGTCATCTTTTTCTGGCGCGATTGGTGGGAGATGCTGATGGCCCTGGTGCGCAAAGTGCAAGGCAAGCCCGCCCAGGGCGGAGATCATCTGCTCCTGGCCATCATCATCGGCACCATCCCCGCCGCGCTGCTGGGATTCCTGTTGCAGGATTTCTTCGAGAGTCTGTTCGGCAAGCCCGCGGCCGTGGCCGTGTTCATGATCGTCACGGGCCTGCTGCTGGTCTTCGCCGAACGCTGGACCAAAACCCATCGGCAGGGACGGCCCATGGAGAAATTGAGTTATTGGGACGCCTTGCTGGTGGGCGTCGGCCAGGCGTTGGCCATTGCGCCCGGCATCAGTCGCAGCGGCAGCACCATCGCCGCGGGCCTGGCCCGGGGTCTGGATCGCCCCACCGCGGCCCGGTTCTCCTTCCTGCTGGGCACGCCCATCATCTTTGGCGCGGGCCTGCTAAAGCTGAAAGACCTGGTGGAGATGGGCGTCAGCGGCTCGGGCGCAGCGCCCCTGGTCGCGGGATTTTTGACCGCATTCATCTCGGGCCTGCTGGCCATCCGTTATCTGCTGCGCTATCTGCAAAATCACACGCTGTACATCTTCGCCTACTACGTTTGGGCCGTGGCCCTGCTCTCTCTGGCCCGCTACTTTCTGATGTGACGCTTTTCGAAAGGAAGTGCGCCGCACATGACGAGTGCAAGGCGCCTTTTATTCGATCTTTCCTCGACGCGCCGGTTTGGCAAAAAAAGATATCGAGACTAAAATGGTGGCACGCTGCACGGCAACCGTGCAGTTGCAATCCGACAAATCTCATCAGGTGCACGATTATGACACGCGATGACGCCAGATTGAAAAGGTTGCTCGAGGAAGAAAAATCCAAGTTAGAGGATGACATCGTTCATCTGTCGAGCATCAAATATCGACGCATCACATCCAGCAATCACATGGCCGAAAGCGCCACTGCGGCCTACGATCAGGCCAGTAACCAGGCCTTGCTCAAGCAATTGCAGCATCGGCTCGAACGGGTCGACCGGGCCCTGGCCAAATTCGCAGATGGAACCTACGGCTATTGCGAGAATTGCGGCAAGCCCATCGATTTCGCCCGGCTCAAGGCCCTGCCCGACGCCCGTTTCTGCCTGCAATGCCAGCGGGAGCGAGAAACCATGGGCGGGCGTCATCTTGGCCCCCGCGCGCTGGAGCAGGGTGATATCTAGCCCATGAGCAAACAGACAAAATACGCAATCCTCACCCTGGGCGTGGCTGCGCTGGCGCTGCTGCTTGATCGCCTCAGCAAGATGTGGGTGCTGAACAACATCCCCCTTTACGATGAAATCGCTCCAGTTCCGGCGCTATACCCCTATTTCAGCTTTCTGCACAGCGCCAACACGGGCGTCGCGTTCGGGTTGTTCCAGGGCGGCGCCTTCATCTTCACCATCATCGCGGCTGTGGCCGTGGCGGCCATCGCCATTTACAGCTTCCGCAGCGGCGCGGAGTCGCTTCTGATGTCCATCAGCCTGGGCCTGATGCTGGGCGGCGCTGCGGGCAATCTGTGGGATCGTCTGGCCTACGGCGCAGTGGTGGATTTCATCAAGGTGCAGGCTTCCAGCACATTGGTCTGGCCCATGTTCAATCTGGCCGATTCATCCATCGTCGTCGGCACAATCCTGCTCATCCTCTATTTCTTTCTGGATGAACGCAAGGAGCGCCAGGAACAACAGCGAACCAGCAACACGCCAAGCGTTTCCTGATCTCTCACTCCTTTTGCACTGCATTCACAACGCCGCCATCCCGTCGGCGTTTTTTCTTGCTCCCCGTCCTCGTAACTGCTAAGGTGGTCTGTCTGTTTTCGCTGGCTTGGCTTCTGCTGCGGCAGCCCCCCTCGCCCCCCCCGCAAGCGGGGGGAAGACCTCTCCCTCTGCAAAAAACTTTGCAAACCAGCGACTCCCTCCCCTGCAAAGGAGCGAAGCGACTGGCGGGGGAGGGCCGGGGTGGGGGCCAGGTCCAGCGGCCAAGGCTGCAAAACTGACGAACGCTGTCTTGAACGT
>JALWDV010000419.1 GCA_027036755.1 Anaerolineae bacterium | reverse complement strand
TCATATTCCGCCAGTTTCTGATGCACCACATTCATGTTCAGCAGGGGGCTTTTGCTGAGCTTGGGGCCGCCCCAGAAATGCGTCAGCGCGCCCCGCACCCATTCATAGAATTCCGATTGCTGGGCCAGCTCGGGCGTCTGCTCGTCGCTTTCGGGACGGATGACGTAGGGCACCGCGCCGCGGAGCGCCTGCATCACCTCCATCTCGGGCATGATGGGCCGCAGCGCCTCGAATACGTCCATTTGCAAAAGCCGATCCTCCACCGCGATCTCCGCCCGCCGCAGGAGATGCTCGATGACCGTGGCCGTCTCCTCGTCCATCTCCTCCACGGGCGTGCAGTCGGCGTGCAGGGCGAGGATGCCCATGTTTTCATCGGTGTGGCGATTGACGAGGCTGCGGATGACATAACCGTTGACCTTGTGGAAGCCGTTTTTCGGCTCGGGCGTGGTGAGCAATTGCTGGGTTTCGGGCAGGGCCAGGGCCCGCCGCGCTTCTTCTTCATCGCCCACCACCGCCTCCAGACGCACTTCCGTCTTTCCGGGCAGCGCCACAAAGCCTTGGTCCACCGCACAGACGTTGCACAAGGTCACCAGCACGTTTTCCAGAAACTGGCTGAGATCGCCGCTGGTCATCAGGCGCGTCTCCAGGGTGCGTAGCCACGCCACCTCCTCCAACTCATTGCGATAGAGGAAGTGATCGATCCACGGTTGGGCCAGATGAATGGCGATCTGGGCCAGGACGATGGTCATCACCACCAGAAAGGTCAGCGCGGTGTCGGGGGGCAGGCCTAAAATCGCCTCGACTTTGGGGATGGTGAAGATGAGCGCCACCACCAGCGAGGCGACGATAGGCCCGCGCAGGATGAAGTAGAACAACTGGCGCTTCACCACCCGGTCGGGTGACAGAACGCCGTAATAGGCGACGCTGTAAGCCATCACCACCAGCATGACGCCCACGGCTACGCTGGCGATGCTGGACAGGATCAGCACCAGTTCGGGGCGGGCCTGGCCTGCGCTGGAGGCGAGGATGAGGTAGGGGAAGACGCCCACCGCGGGGGCCACGAAGCTCCATAGCAAGTAGGTGAGGCGACGACGCGCGGTGTGGGTGCGCACATGTGACCGGGCCAGGAGCAAGTTCCATCCCCCCAAAAGGGTGGCCGCGATGAAGTAGAGGGTGAACAGGGGGAAGAGCGCGCCGGGGCTGAGATTGGAGACGGGCGTTTCGGCCGAGGGCGCCTGCACCAGCAGGTTGGTGAACAGCGCCACCAAGGCGAAGAGCAGGCTGACCCCGTACGCGCCGCGCACAATCCAGCGCCAGCGGAAGCGATCGGGCCGCAGCCAGACGGCCAGCAGCACCGCCCGGGTGAAGTGCAGGTACGCGGCCGGAACAAAGGCGATGCCCAGCCACTGGAAGCGCAGCCAGCTTTCGGCCCAATCCACCTGCGGCAGCACCACATCGCCCGAATAGACGATGACCATCCCCAGCAACAACGCGGCGAAGGCTCGTCCCACCCTGCTGTGCAGATTGAAGGTGAGGACGTAGGCGAAGAGTGAGAAGCTGAGGATGAGGATGGCGGCGGAAAGGATTTGGTTGCCAACCTCCAGGACGCTCAGCCAGGAGGGAAGTTCAGACACGGTGGGGTTCATTGCCTATATTTTGCGGATTATCACCCATTTTGGCAACTTTTTTGCAGCAATTGTAACTACTAAGGTCTCATCACCACTTTTTGCCACGAAGATACGAAGGATAACGAAGGCGCGAAGTGTTTTCTTTATTTTTCCCTTCGTGCCTTCGAAAAACTTCGAGCCTTCGTGGCTTTTTGAGGCTTAAAGTCGAGTACGTTAGCAGTTACCAGCAATTTCAAATAGGAGTGTCCAATTTCGGTTGGAGTCATCGTGGCGTTTGCCACGTCCGCTGGATGAAACGCCCGAGCGCAGGGTCATACCACCTCGCCCGGTAGTCATACAATCCAACCGCCGCATCGTAGCGCTGGCCCGGAATGGGCCCCGCGCCAGGCAACCAGGGCCGCAGAGGGAGAATGCGGCGATTGCGCCCGACGCCGCCGGGGCCGCGGGCGAGGACGCGGGCGCCCGGGCCAGAGCATGACGGTGGGGCGATTACGGGCGGCGGGGCGGGCGTGGAAGAACGCGGGCGCCCGGTGACGCAACGCCATTCCCCGCCCGCCCAAGCGCCCGCGGGCGTTATGCGCCCAAGCCTGCGCGGGCCGGGAATGACGGGGAGCTTGGGGATTTTACATGTTCGTCATCCCGGCTCCCCTGCCAAAATGTCGGTTGTTAAGGTGCGATGCAGCATCGCCTATTTGGCATTCACCAATGGGCATATTTCCTTATCTCTGCTTGATTTTTCCGCTGAAACCGCAAAACATAGGCTTCAACCAAACCTGTCATTTTAGTGACAAAAAAACCATCGTTAATAGTGTAACGCCAAGCATTAGAGCGCCTGCTAATATAGCCAATAACGCTTCCAACTTTACGATATACGAATTTTGATGCTTTCCCGTGTTGTGATCACGTTGCTCACGAGAAAGTCTCAATAAGTATTTGCCAAGGGGGGTGAATGGTTTATGGTCCAGCGGCGATCTATAATTTCGCCAACCTAAAATTATACCAACCATCGCCAAAGTGATGAGCACGATTAACATAACATCGTCGTTCAAAATATCGTTTAAGTACATCTATCCAAGCCTCCTTAAGCATACTACGAGTTGTTACGGTCCGATATACACGCCGGGACTCAAATCATTGACAATACTCGCCGAATCGGCATAAATCCCATAGCCCGGCACAGCTCCGCCAAGTCCGAGTCCCCAGTTCACAGCAAGCTCTGTCCCAGTCGATCTGTCTTCCAGATAATCAGCCAAGGCCTTACCTGCTGAAACCATATCTGCTGTTTCAGCGAGTCCCACAACGACAACTCCAGCTAGTAAAAGTCCAATTCCGCCGGTACCAGTCGACACAGCAACAAAACCTGCAGCTATCATCATGTAACCTACTGTATCGCTTGCCCCCATAACGTCCAGACCAACATCCAGCCAGTCAATATTTTCGGGATAAAAAATGGTGTGAGTATACTTCCGATTTATGACAGACTGATGATTCAAACGATAAATTGACTGCTCGCCAAGATTGCTTCCGATCATACCAAGTAAGCCAGCATCCACCTCAAAGGAGTCACCAGAAAGGAACAGTTGGCCATCTTTCTCGATAAATGCCCCTGACAACAGCTCCGTCATTCCAAGCCAGCCTTCATCAGTGGTATACATCGCCCCTACTCCAACAGTATCACCTAGCTCCGATTGGCGTAGTACCTCCAAAAAACCCCATGCTCCTGAGAATTTCCCACCATCGTCAAACAGCGCTAGCACTGCATCCCAATTGTCAACGCCTAGGTACTTTATGATTTCATCTTCCGTAAACATTCCACTTGGGTCAGAAAGTCTGATCGGATTGTTTAGCACGTAGCTATACCGGTTCAGGCTCTGCGGGTCGCCCGGCTGCGGCACGATGGCGTCGGGCTGGATGAAGCGCCCGAGCGCAGGGTCATACCACCTCGCCCGGTAGTCATACAATCCAACCGCCGCATCATAGCGCTGGCCCGTATACCGGTAGTCCGTCTGCACCGGGATGTGT
>JALWDV010000418.1 GCA_027036755.1 Anaerolineae bacterium | reverse complement strand
CAAATAATGTCTTCAATTTATTTGAAAATGTTAATGCAAATAGTCTATGACCATTCTTATCATAGACCACTCCCCCCCGAACATGGCTTATTATAATCCTGTGTTGCTCTTTATCTATTGCAAAATCGAATATTTTCAAGGAAAAATGAACTGTTTTATCCGTCCATCTTATATCATCTGATGATTTATACTCTTTAAGAATACTGTCCTCTATATTTGACTTCCACAATAGCTTTCCTTCAGGATTGTATTTCCACAATTCCCTGCGAAGAGGAAAAAGAACAAAAATATTTCCTTTTTCGTCCAATCTTATTTTGGAGTATGAAAACATAAGAAATTCATTCCTGCTTTTGAGTTTACCTTCAATCTTAAGAAGTCTTTTGATGAATTTTCCAGTGCTTGAATAGATATCAATAAAAATCCCCCCGGGGAAAACCTCTTTTACAAAAATCTCTCCGCTTTTTCCAACATCAAAACCGGGATTTAATCCAAGCCCGCCTTTTACTCTAAACTCCTCAATAAGAATCCCTTTAAGGTTAAATATCTTTATTCCTCCAAATCCTTTATCAAGGATATAGACTCTTTTGTTCCTCACTCTCATATCTGCAGCATTTTTTATCTCTCCCGGTCCTTCTCCCGGGCGGGAAATGGTTTTAATCAGTCTGCCGGTTTTTCGGTCAACCCTGAAGACCCTCTTAAGTTTTTTGTCCAGGAAGTAAAAAGATGAATTATCGTGATCAATGGTAATGCACCATTTAAGGAATAAATTGTTGTTTTCAATTTTCTCCCCGAAATCTATAGTGTCGCTTTCTTTAATAACAATGAGTTTTTGTTTACTCTCTTTGGAAATCAGAGGAATTGATTCCATTACCAATAGAATTATTAACACGAATCTAATAATTTTCATTTTTCCCTCCTTTTAAAATCCGGAAATGGAGATTAAAAGCCCGATAGAAATTCTCAGATCAGTTGTCTTTTTAACATTGTAAATTCCGGAGTTCAAGACCGACCTTTTGCTTACATCGGAATTAATTTTATTTATAGCATTCAAATTTATACCTTTTTTCTTCAATTTCTCCATTATCAATTTACTTATCTGTTAACCTTTTTTGATGAATTAAATAATTTCCATTCTCATCCTCATAC
>JALWDV010000417.1 GCA_027036755.1 Anaerolineae bacterium | reverse complement strand
AACGGCGGGCGAGCCCGCGCCGATACCGATGAAAGACGAGGACACGGATTGACACGGCCTTCGGTCACAGATTTTTTGAATTATCCGTGTTTTTCTGTGTTCATCCGTGTTCTATTTTCAAAGCAGCGCTCAGCAAAACCAGGCCCGGCACTTGTCAGGGGAGTATATGACCATACCTGAGTTAAAGCCAGAAGAAAGGATACAAGATAAACGCCAAAATGTAAAAGTTATAGAGCAGCAGTAAAATAATCAACGCTGGGAGGATGAATCGGCGTTTGGATGTGGAGACGACGCGGTGCAATCCCAAGAAGATGGGGAGAAAGATGGCCGGCAGCACAGGATAGAGATAACGCATCTGGGGCGCTGAACCGCTTTTCCAGTCACCATAAACGATGTCTTTGCCCAGGGTCAGGCCGAGTTGGGCGAGCAATGCCAGCAAGAGAATGATCAGAGACGCTTTTTGCCACGCCGCGAGTTTCTTGCCAAATATATGCAAATACCCAAGGAGGAGAAGAGTTATCATTCCTGCGGTGATGCCGATTCCTATCAGATAAATGCTGTTGGGCAGGGCCACGCGCAACCAGCCAAACCATCCCCAATAGGTGCGATAAAGGGAGAGTAAAAATTTATCGATGGGGGCGGCGCTGATGAGCGCCCACAGTTTTTCCGGGGATGTTCTCTCGATCAGGTTGAAGGGCAGCCAATAACGCCCCGTTGACTGAACAAGAAGTAACAGAGCGACGATCATCAAGGCGCTGCCAATCGATATGACGAGGCCAACGATGCGGGTGCGTCGAGTGGGACGGCGGAACGTTTGCAGCAATCCCCACATCGGCAACGCCAGCAGCAATGTCAGGACGCTGAAGCTCGTGCGTTTGGTGTAGATGGACAGGATGAGAAGCAGGAAAAATAAGGTGAGCGTTTTGAGGGAGGGCCCGCGACGCAACAACCGCACGGCGAAGAAGATGGTCCAGATGACCAGCGCCTCGGCCATGGGATCGTTGTTGACGGCGGCGTTGGCGGCCAGGTGTGCGGGCCACAATGCAGCAAAGGCCAATGCTCCCAATGCGATTTGAGGATGTTTCGGAAATAGCTCTCGTCCAATGGCATAGACGCCGCCGAGACTTAAGATCAGCCAGACAACGCCGAACAGACGCAGCAGGAACACCGTTTGTGAGAGGGAGAGGGCGCCTCCCCATGTGTAGAGCAAGAGGCCGGCGATGTCGTAGTAAAGAGGGAGTTGAAAGAAGGCCCGCGAATAACGGCGCTCCCAAATGTCGTCGAATGATTGGGGGAGATGGTTTGGATCCCAGCCGGTGACGGAATAGCCATACCACCAAAAGCTCTGGGCTTCCATATCCGCTATGATCTCGCGCTCCCAATCCAGGTTGATATCCTTGTATCGCGTGCCAGGCCGGCCCAGACGGGCGTCGTGCAGGGCGACTTCGTAATGACGAGGTTCGTCTGGCTGCATCCAGGGACGGATGGTGAAGGCGTACATGCTCGCCAGAAGCGCGCCCAACAGGATCAACCCGATGGCGATGCCGTGGACGCCCGTCAACTGCGCCCGAACCAGGGCTCGGAAATCGGTGGCGACGCCGCGCTGCTCCCGCCAGGCCATCCAGGCTATCAGAGCGAAGGCCGCTGCCAACGCCAGCCAGATCGCTGCCTGCCACAGCGCACTTCCGCGCTGAAACGCCAATCCCAGGGCGATAAGCACGATGCCCAGGGAGGAGGCGAGGGTAAAGCCGGGTGAGGCGAGTTGCGAGCGCCAGCGTTTTCGAGAGCGGCCCGCAGCGTATAAACTCCAGCTCAGTGAAGCCAGCAGGATGGCTGCGCCGATGATCCACAGGCTATTCGAGAGCACGCCATACCAGTTGATCATGTCATCACCTCAGGGGAGGCGTGGCGATCGTTATACAGTCCAACCGCCATCATCAGCCCGAACATCCCCCAGAAGACGAGGGCGGAGAGAGGGGAGTAGGTGGGCACATCCACGATGCCGTGCACCAGAAAAGCGGCCAGTGAGCCCAGCAGACCGACAGCCAAGGACCGCTGCCAGCCATCCGCCCGACGAATGCGGTGGATGAGCGCAAAAAGCAGGATGAGAAAGAAGGCCAGATAGAGAACGAGACCCGGGTAGCCCATCTCGGCCAGGGTCTGAAGATAGACATTGTGGGCGTGAGGCACGTCGGCGGTGATGATAACCTGAAACGGGGGATAGATTAATCCGATCACTTGGGGAAAACTGCCCAAACCAATGCCGGTGAAGGCAAAGTCCATGCCGGCGTAGATGGCTCGCCTCCACAATTCGACGCGTTGCGCCAGAGAATGAACGCCGGTGCTGGCGTCCGAACGCATAAAGGCATCGAGGATGACGCCGCCTTTGACGGCCATGATGGCCAGAATGAACAAGCCGCCCGCCCACCACAGCCAGCGCAGGGGTTTGATGGTGATGCCCGAAACCAGGACGAAACCGACGAAGGAGCCCAGGAGGGCGCCTCGGGATTGCGTCAGCAAAATCGCCAATGCCAGGGCCAGCGTCGTAAGGATGGCCAGGAGCCTTTGCGCCCAATTGTCGGAGCGGATGCTGAGGGCCAGGGCGGGAGGTAGAAAAAGGGCCAGCAGTCCCCCGGTCATGTTGGGATTGAAGCCATTTTTATCGCCTGGCAAACGCAGCCCGGTAGGCAGGTAGTCATAAAGAGATCGATCGACAAAAGGAAGTTTTTGTCCGGGATAAAAGTGCGTGCCCGGAATAGTTGCTATCATCAGGATCAAGCCCGCGGCCAGCGTCAGCCAGCCTGCCCGGCGAAAGGCCCGATTTTCTGATTGTGCGCTGATGGCGTAAAACAGCGCCATGTCGGCAATCAGGGCGTAGGTGCGGGGGAGGGTGACGGTTCGGTCGGCGCTGGCCCACAGGCCCAGGGGCAGGATGAGCGCCATCCCCAGCAGGATCAAATCCGCGGGGGTGTGACTGAGCCAACGCTTCGTCATCCAACTGCTTCCCAGCCACAGGAGGGCCAGCCAGACCAGGGCCAGGACGGGCGTCCAGGTGGGGAGGCGAGGGCTGAAGAAGAGCAGGGGGACGGATGGCAGGGCCAGCAGGCCGAAGAGCCAGGGGCGGGAAGTCATTAGTGAGCAGGGTTCAGGGAGCAGTAATCAGTATTCAGCCAGTTAGCAAACAGGGCGGCGCCGACACGGATGGAAATACCTTGTTACGGCATTCCGGCGACTGCAGGGAGGAGGAAACCTCGGTTGCAAGGGGATTTCTCGGTCGCTGCGCTCCCTCGAAATGACGTAAGAGATGCCGATTTTGGGGAGCCTGGAGTGCTCGCCTATTTCCACAACAAAGCAGGCAGGAGTTTGCGGATGGCGTCGAACCAGCGGTAGGGATAGGCAGCGGGCCAGGGAAGGGAGGGATAGCGGCCTCGCATGTACGCGCGCGAGGGGAAGAGCATGTGCATGCCCTGACGGATGCGCTCGCGCCAGGTGAGCCTGCGCAAGATATGAAGCGCTATCAGAGATGTACTGTGCGCAGCAGAGGTCATCTGACGCATGGTATTATACCCGCTGAGCTGATTCACGGGTAGTTGCAGCCAATCGCGAATTGCGGCAGGAGCGGGGGTGGCGAAGTAAGTTTTGGTGAGGCGGATGGCTTCGTGCAAGGCCGCTTCCCAGGTCAGGGCTTGCGCTCGGGCGATGGTTTGTTCCCAGGCCATTGTTTTTCCCCAGCGCCGGATGAGCTGGTCGATATCATAGAACCAGATGCCCGGCGCGCCCAGGGCGCCGCCATGTTCCAGCACCCCGTGCGCGGCAAGATGCAGGATTTGGGCTTCGGGCGTAAAAGTGAGGAAGGACTGTCCCGCCAGAACATGAGGCGTGGTCTGAGTCAGGAACCAGGCCAGGGCGTCATCGCCCGCGGGCAGCAGGGGCAAGGTGCGATGCAACTCGAAACGCACGCCCGTGGCCGGATCGCTGAAGATGAAGTGGTGAAGATACCCGACGTCATCGCCCGCGCCCAAACTGCGTTCTTCGTAACCCGCCCCTCGCATTCGTGCAATCACCTGCGCCAGATGCTCGGGGCTCACCAGCAGGTCGATGTCGTTCATGGGGCGGGTGGCGGGATCGTCGTACAGGGTGAGGGCCAGGGCTGCGCCTTTGAGCAGAATGACAGGCAGCCTGGGCTCCTGGTTGACCAGTGCGAGAAAACGCTGCAACGCGGTTTTGCGCAGCAACCATTGCGCCCGGGCCTGGGCGTAAGCCGCATCGAGATGGGCGCGGGCGTGGTCGGGCAGGGGGCTATCCGCCAGGACGCGGGCGGCCGCGGGCGCGAGGCGGTGGGCGTCGAGCCAGGCGAGCCAGGCGGCGGTCGGGTGGTCGGGCGGTCGCTCAGTCGTCTGGTCGTCTGATCGCGTGGTCGTACGGTCGTACGGTCGCGCGGTTTGGGGCGGGCGGAAGGCGGGAGGGAGCATAGGAGAATTGTCAATTGTCAACGGCTAATTGTCAACGGGCAAAAAAAGTCCCCGGCGGGCGGGGAGTTCGGCTGGCAGTTTTCAGTGTTCGATGTACAGGGTTCAGTAATCTGGCAACTCGCCACAAGATGCCAGATGTCTTGATATTTCCGTGTCGCAGCCTTTTGCCAGCGACATTAAACGTCATCGTGGAGATCTCGGCGCCGACAGAGACTTGACGTTTGACGCCTTTGGGAAAAATTTCGGTGGAGAAAAGAGATGCCGCCGAATTTGTGTCGGGTTGTAACTGCTAACGTATGCCATTTGGTTGTCTTCTTTCACTCGAACCTGACAGGTTCTCGTAACCTTGGCGGTGGGATGTGTGGTTTTCAGCCAGCAACGAAGCGTGCAAGGCTCTGAATCGTTGCCAAAGGAACCTGTCAGGTTAATTCAAGCGAAAACGACCTTAGCAGTTACGTCGGGTTGCTAGTTCAGCAATCAGTTTTCAGTACCAGCGGGCGTGAAGAGGGATGGGCAATTGAAGATCGGCGTCGGAAGCGAGAATGGCTTCCGACGTGCGGGGATGAATGCCCGATGGCGGACGATATTCGGGGACCAGATTTGCAATGAGAGACAACGCTTCCTTCAGCTTACCCAGCCGAGCGAGATCATAAAGCAAATCAACCGCCTGTAATAACTCGTCCGGAGGAACGGTGGTGGTGGTGACCCGCAGAATTTTCTCGTGCTCTGTGGCGAGATGGTTCTCGTGGCCCTGATAGAGCTCCTCAAATAGCTTCTCGCCCGGCCGCAAGCCCGTGAAGATGATTTTGATATCCTCATCGGGTCTCAAACCAGACAGACGAATGAGGTCTTTTGCCAGGTCGACGATCCTCACTGGTTCGCCCATCTCCAGCATAAAGAGATCGCCGCTTTCGCCCATGGTCGCGGCCTGCAAAACCAGTTGCACCGCCTCGGGAATGGTCATGAAGTAGCGGGTGACCTCGGAGTGGGTGACGGTGACCGGGCCGCCCGCCTCGATCTGCTTTTTGAAGAAGGGCACCACGCTGCCGCGGCTGCCCAACACATTGCCAAAGCGCACAGAGACATAAGGCTTGCCGCTGCGATGGGCCGCCTCCTGCACCAGCAACTCCGCCATGCGTTTGGTCACGCCCATGATATTGGCGGGGTTCACGGCTTTGTCGGTGGAGATGAGGACGAACCGCTTGACATCATGCGCCAGGCACGCCTCCAGTAGAGCGTGGGTGCCTAAAATGTTGTTGGTGATGGCGTCGATGGGGTTGGCCTCCATGAGGGGCACATGCTTGTGAGCCGCGGCGTGGAAGACGACGGCGGGCTTGTGCTCAGCAAACGCCTGTTGCAAACGGGGCCCGTCGCGCACATCGGCGATGACAGGCGTGATGTGCTCAAGACGGGTGCGGCCCGCTTTGAATTCGTCGCGGAGTTCGTTGTAGATTTCGAAGATGCTGTTTTCGCCGTGCCCGAGGAGGATGAGTCGTTCGGGCTCGGCCTTGGCGATCTGCCGACAGAGCTCGGAGCCAATGGAGCCGCCCGCGCCCGTCACCAGAACGGTTTTGCCGCGCACCAGATCATAGACGGCGGCGAGGTCGGTTTCGATGGGGTCGCGCCGCAAGAGGTCGTTGATATCCACCGGGCGCAGATGGCGCAAGCCCACGTCCTCGGTGAGGACTTCGGAGAGCGGGGGCAAGATGCGGGCCTTGATCTCCACGTCTTTGCATATCTCGACGATCTCCCTCACCGCCTTCCCGGAGGCGCTGGGCATGGCGATGATCACTTCCTTGATGCCCGTGCTTTCCACCAGTTCGGGGATTTTCTCCCGCCCGCCGAAGATGGGAAGCCCCCGCACGTTCAGATTTTGTTTGTCGGGATCATCGTCCACAAAACCGACCACCTGAAGGCCCTTTTCGGGATGCTGACGGATATCGCGGGCCAGCATCTGCCCGGCATCCCCGGCGCCCGCAATGAGCACGCGTTTGGCTTTGAAGTCGGCTCGCGTCAGAGGCTGCCGCGAGGAAATGCGCACCAACAAACGCGTCCCCGCCGTGAACGCCAGGGCGATCCCGAGGAAGATGATGGGGATGGAGCGAGGAAGGGTCTTGACGGGCAGCAGAGCTGTGACGAGAATGCTGCCTCCCCCCACCAACAACGAAGCCACCGTCACCGCGCCCGTCAGCAACAGCAATTCTTCAATGGAAGCGAAACGCCAATAACGCGAATAGACGCCCACAAACCGGAAGACAACAGGCGCCACAAGGATGGCCGTAGCGGCGAAAATCAAATAGGCGACCCAATAATTGGTCAGATCGAATCGTTCCAGCCGCAGCACAAAGGCCAGATAGACCGCCAGCGGTAGCAGCAGAATATCCAGAAAGAAGAGGTGCCGGTTACGCAGATAGGCAATGCGCCCAAAGGAAGAAGTCATCAGTCAAACCCGAATGTTGGCTGCCGTCAGCCATAGTCTTTTGATTCCCATTCAAAATGAAAGGTGTTCTATTATCGCATAGAGCGGATGATGCCGACAACCCTGTCGATATCAGATTGCGACATCGCTGTGCCGGAGGGGAGGCAGAGGCCGCGGGTGAAGAGGGATTCGGCTACGTCGCCTCCAACAGCCTCGCACCCGGCGAAAACCGGTTGCAGGTGCATGGGCTTCCACAAGGGGCGGGATTCGATATTTTCGGCTTCCAGGGCCAGGCGGATATCTTCGCGGGTGGCGCCAAAGCGATTGGGATCGACGGTGATGACGGTGAGCCAGCGGGTGTGTAGTCCCCAGGGCGCTTCGGGCATGAAGTCGATGCCGGGGAGATCGCCTAACGCCCGGCGATAGCTCTCGAAAATCTCCCGCTTGCGCCGCACCCGGTCATCCAGCGCCTGCAACTGACCGCGGCCAATGCCCGCCAGCACGTTGCTCATACGGTAGTTGTAACCGATCTCGGAATGCTGGTAGTGGGGGGCGGGGTCGCG
Organism: Anaerolineae bacterium; assembly: GCA_027036755.1. Lineage (GTDB taxonomy): Bacteria > Chloroflexota > Anaerolineae > J102 > J102 > M2005. The sequence goes on along the minus strand of JALWDV010000417.1, from coordinate 29,814 downwards.
GGCCTGGGTGGCCAGTTTGCGGGCGTGGGCGATGAGTTCGGCATCGTCGGAGACCAACATGCCGCCGCCGGAGGTGGTGATGATTTTGTTGCCGTTGAAGGAGAAGATGCCCGCTTTGCCGAAGACGCCGGGCGATCGGCCTTTGTAGCGGGCGCCCAGGGCCTCGGCTGCGTCCTCGATGAGGGGGATATCGTACTTGTTGCAGATGGCGAGAATGCGGTCGATGTCCGCGGTCTGGCCGTAGAGATGGACAAGAATGACGGCCTTGGGCAGGCGTCCCTGTCGGGCCTTGCGGGCCAGAGTCTCGGCCAGCAGGTCGGGATCCATGTTCCAGGAGGTGCGTTCGCTGTCGATGAAGACCGGTTTTGCGCCCTGATAGACGACGGGGTTGGCGCTAGCTGCGAAGGTGAGGGTGGAGACGATGACTTCATCGCCCGGGCCTACGCCGAGGTGAATGAGGGCGAGATGGATGGCCGCGGTGCCGGCGCTGAGCGCGAGCGCGTGTTTTGCGCCCACTTTGGCGGCGAATTCCTGCTCGAACGCAGTCACATTCGGGCCCAGGGGCGCGATCCAGTTGCTATCGAACGCTTCCTGAACGTATTGCATTTCCCGCCCGGACATGTGGGGCGGGGAGAGGTAGAGACGGGGAGGGGTCAAAGGAGATCAGTCCTCTAGCTCTTCTTGGAGCATATCGAGAAGCAGACCGATATGCATTGCTTGGCCGGGCATGACCACATGATCTGCTTTCACATGGACATGGTGGGGGAAGTTATCCAGTTCCGGGTGATGCGTTGCATTGTCCCAACGCTTTCGCAACTGCTTCCGAGCGCCATCCATCCATTGATAACGATATTGCAAGATATGAATCTCGTCATCCTGGGCAACAAAGAATTCGGAAACCTCCAAGAAGTCACCGTTTCTCAATTCCAATCGTGCGCGGAAAAAGCCATGACTTTCCCGGCTATATTCCCGAACGATTTGAACAGTTTGCACTATGTCACTCAAAGCCAACGCAAGTTTGACTGATTCGAGATAGTCGAAAGCGTTCACTGCGAAGCTGTTTCCGGCTGAAGCGTTTCCAGTTGTTCTCTAACAGTCACCATCATTTGATAAAACGCATCCCACTCAAACATATCCGCATCGTCCCCCAGTTCGCCTCTCTGAAATCGACGATGAAATTCTTCAGAAGATAGATTGTATTCCTCTTCGAAGGCATGCAAATGTTCCTGTAACTCCTCCAGCTCGCGTTGAAGCCGCGCTCGCTCCAGACTTATGAGTTTCTGAATAGAGGCGTCGATGACGGGACTGCGATAGCCTGTTTGGTAAAGTCGGGCCAGCGATTGAATTTGGCTGAGAGTCTGTTCGTTATTGATAGCCATAATCGATTTTCGGATACGTGTAGGATCAATCAGTTCATTTTGGCTTGGGCAACCTCGTTGCATCCATCGCAATGATAATTGATTATACCACAGGCCAAAGAGCTCTCTTCGGGATCCATTTGCCAACATTCCCCCGGGCATGTGAGGCGGGGAGAGGTAGAGGCGAGGTTGGGGCGCGTTGGAGTTAACCAAACAGGGTTTGAAAAATATACTTGATGTCTTGACGGAAGGAATAATTCTCGACGTATTCGCGATTCAAACGCACTTTTTCGGGCCAGATGACTTCCCTGTTATATGCTTCGGGATCGTCCTGTTGTGCCAGTAATTGCTCTTCATTCCGAAATCGAAGCGTTGCGGGGCCGGTAATGCCTGGTCGAACCGTTAGAATGATGCGATCGGGCCCTGTGAGTTGATCGGCGAAACCGGGCACATCGGGCCGCGGCCCGACAAAGCTCATTTGTCCCAGCAACACATTGATCAATTGTGGCAATTCATCAATTTTCGTCTTGCGCCAAAATCGCCCCAACCGAGTAATGCGTGGATCGTTTTCCCGAGTTACTGTGGTATTGACATTGGGGATATCCCGCATGGTGCGAATTTTGATCACTTTAAATAATTTCCCATCCTTCCCCACGCGCTCTTGAATAAAAAAACCACTTTTTCGGGTGTCAATCGTAGCCAAAATGTAAACGATCAGGATCAACCACCATAACAAAAGCAATCCTATCAATGCAACAACAAAATCAAAAAAACGTTTAACAACACGATTCCACTGAGACACGATAAGAGAAACGCATTCAAAGAGTGTAACCGAACTTTTCTAAAGTGGATTCAATATGAGGCAATAATCGACTCAGGTCTGCCTCACTCAAATGCTTTCGCCATTTCTCCAAATTAGCGATGGTAACAAATTCACGGATAAACGCCTGAGATTCCGGTGCAAAATCCAGGCCTACATGGGAGAAAATCTGCTTGGAAATCTCCAACGGAGATTGCACCAGGTCTTCATAACGTACAGTCAGCACTTGGTTGGCAGGAATCCGTGAAAACGCGTCCTCCGCTGATTCCACACAGACACGCCACTGAATGCCACAGACTTCGATGAGTGATTTTTCCTGAACCAGATCATCCAGACCAGCAAAACGAGGTCCCCACGAAGATGGCGCTTTTTCCTGACTCCGTAAGCGGTGCCATTGAAACTTCAAAAACCGCATGCCGTAGTAAGCGATATCCTGGATCGGAACCCAGCGAGCTTTTTCCAGAAGATACTTCATTTCCGGTTTAGCCAGCCAGCGACGACGGGCGGATTCAGCCACAGCTCTGCCGTCTCGTACGAGATGGATGATGTACGCCTCGGGGAGGACTGTGTGAACGAATTCTACCCGTAAGGAATTGGCACAGGTTTTCTCGATCACCCGGGCGTCTCCATGCGCCCGACTAAATTGCTTGAAACGCTTACGAATGTAACGTGCGATCTCCGGGCGAGCGTGTTCGGGGCGCAGCTCATCGGTGGGGAATGTTGTGTTGCCATGCCGCCAAATGTAGTTGATTTCGCGCGGGAAATAGGCGATATCAGGGTGAGATCCGATGATGCTGCGCAGCATCTTACTGCCAGAACGTCCTGCAGCAACAATGATGATTGGAGGTTGATCAAAGTGAATGGTATGACTCATGATAAGGTAAACGAGGTGGCAGTCTGCGCCCCGGCGGCGACATTGCAGAGGATGGATTCAATGCGTTTCACTTGCACTGCCCGGCAATAATGACTGAGATACGCCTCCCGGCCGCGTTGTCCCATCTCTTCCCTTTTCGTTTTAGGCATCGAGTAAAAGGTTCGCACTAATTCCGCCATACTTGTGGGGTCTTCGGGGACGCACGAAAGCCCGCACTGCGCATCCTCGATGATTTCAGCCACCGTGCCTGCAACGCCGTTCAAAATCGGACGAGCGCAGGCCATATACGCCAAGACTTTGGAAGGAAGTTGGAGTTCAAAAATCGGCGTCCGTTGCAAATGAACCAGGAGCACATCCGCCCAGGCAAAGAAATCACGCATCCGCTCCATCGGTTGCCGTGGAATAAAACGAACATTTTCCAACTCGAAACGCTGCGCCAGCGCCTTCAGTGCGCCTTCTTCCGTACCATCACCTATAAACACAAATTGAACGTCTTCCAGATCCATCACTTCACGGGCGGCGTGGATGACCGTATCCAGCTTTTGAACAGGGCCCAAATTGCCGCCATAAACAATGTTGAATTTCCCCGCCAAACCATAGGTTTCGCCCAATACATCATCCCGTTCTACAGGATAAAAGAGAGTCTCATCCGCCCATTCCGCAACAACATGGATTTTGTCTCCGGGAACGCCTTTGGCCACTAAATTCTTCTTATATCCGGGGGAATCCACACAGATCGCGTTTGCCTGCTTGTATCCCCAATCTTCGAATCGGCGCAGCCAGCGATAGGTGCGCTCGCTCATATTCATGCCGGCTGCTCGAAAATTTTCGGGCCAAAGATCGGTAATCCAATACACGACAGGCGCATGCCGGAAAGCCCGAATGACTCGAACCGTCCAGGCAGCGGTAATGGGAGCAAAGTAGGCGAAAATTACGTCGGGCTGAAAACCTCGCGTTAAAACTATGCCCAGAGTCGTTGCCGAAAGTGAGAATGAGCCAAAATTCAACACTCGTTTCGCCAGGGAGTTGCTATGGTCGGGGTATAATGGCAGTCGTAGTATTTTGAAACCCCGCGCTTCTTCCCACTGCCACGGTCGAATCGCATAGCCTTCATAAATTCTCCCCAACGGGTGATTGGGAAAGCCGGTTATGACGAGGACTTCGTGACCTTTTGCCGCCAAATCTTCTGCCAGCGCCCCAAGATTGATAGGGGCTGTGCGGGTTTCGGGCCAAAAAAACTGGGTGACAAAAAGAATACGCATGGCTCAGGGTTTTTGCCAGACGACGCGGTTGACGTAGTCGGTATAGCTGAGGATGATGCGGGCGACTTTTTCGGAGACGTTGGGCACGTCATAATCGCGCACGACGCGCAGCAGGCGGCGTTCGCCCCGGGGCTGCGATTCCAGCACGTTCAGGCCCTCGGACACGCGCTGCCACGAAAGCCCGACCATCATCACCGCGCCTTCTTCCATGCCTTCGGGCCGCTCGTGGGCCTCGCGAATGTTCAGGGCCGGGAAGTTGAGGATGGAGCTTTCCTCGGTGATGGTGCCGCTGTCGGAGAGCACGGCTTTGGCGTGCATTTGCAGATGGACGTAATCGCTGAAGCCGAAGGGCTTGTGCAACTCCACCCGCGCGGGCAGGGTCACGCCCTCGGCCCGGAAGCGCTTGCGGGTGCGGGGATGGGTGGTCATGATCACCCGACGCCCGGTCTCGGCCAGCTTCGTCAGCACCTCCACCAGATTGGCGAACTGGCGGGGCGAGTCCACGTTCTCTTCGCGATGGGCGCTGACCACGTAGTAGCTTTCGGGCTCCAGGCCCAACCTCGTCAGCACGTCGGATGCCTGGATTTTGGGCATGTAATGGTGCAGCACCTCGTACATGGGGCTGCCGGTGACGATAACCCGATCCGGGGGCAGGCCCTCGCGCAGCAGGTATTCCCGGGCGATGTGGGAGTAGGGCAGATTGATGTCCGCGATATGATCGATGATCTTGCGATTGATCTCTTCGGGCACGCGCTGGTCGAAGCAACGATTGCCCGCTTCCATGTGGAAGATGGGGATCTTCAGCCGTTTGGCTGAGATGGCGGCCAGACAACTGTTGGTGTCGCCCAGGACGAGCACCGCGTCGGGCTGAATCTCGCGCAGGGCCGCGTCTGCCCGGGCGATGACGAGACCGATGGTTTCGGCAGCGGTGGTCCCGGCCGCCTCAAGAAAATAATCGGGCTTGCGCAATTCCAGATCATCGAAGAAAATCTGATTGAGCTCGTAATCGTAATTCTGGCCCGTGTGGATGATGACGTGCTCGGTGTAGCGATCCAATGCGGCCATGACGCGGGAAAGGCGGATGATCTCGGGACGGGTGCCGATGATGGTGGCAATGCGCATTGAGAACTCCAGAGGTCAGATGTCAGATGTCAGTGGTCGTCAGCGACGGGAGATGAGAAATGAATCGGGATGGTTGATCATGGAGCCGAGCATTTTGCCAACCTCGTTGCTGAGGGAGGTTAGTTGTACGTGTTGTTCGTCAGAAATGTAGCCACAATCATGCGCAAAGTCCAGTGACGAATCCGTTTCACTGTTTTCGCCATCACAGTCGGTGAGTTTGCTGATGAAATGGGCCTGGTAACGTCGCTTGGCCCAGGCTTCGCGCAAGTTGAGACAGACAGATCGAGAGGATCGGCGTATCTGGCTGGTCAGGGCGTATCGTTCTTCCGGAGGAAAAGATTTGCTGACCTCATAGATCATCATCGCAAGTTGATACGCCTTCTGATAAACAACCAAATCCTTCGCCGATCTAATTTGCTTACGCTTTTCCACGAGACTTGTCCTCCTTACTGTACCTCTGGCCTCTGGCCTCTGACCTCTGTGGCTCTGGCCTCTGGCCTTCTGGCTCTCTGGGCCTCTGGCCTTCTGCCTTTCTGGCCCTCTGGCCCTCTGACCCTCTGGGGTTCTGGGGTTCTGGCCCTCTGGAGTTCTGGCTCAGACTTCTTCCCAATACGTATCCGGCGCTTCCGGATCGAAAATCTCGCTGGCCCAGAAAAGCGTAATCACGTCGGTGTCGCCCACGTTTTCGATGTTGTGCGTGTATCCAGGCGGGATATCCAGCACCCGAAACTCCTTCCCCGACACCCGATACTCGATCACCTCTGACCTCTGCCGCTCTGGCCTCTGGCCTCTGTCGCTCTGGATTTTCCTAAACCGAATCACCGCCTCCCCCTCCAATACCAAGAACTTCTCCGCCTTGGTGTGGTGGAAATGATTGCCGCGGGTGACGCCCGGTTTTGTGCGAGAGACGAAAATCTGCCCGAAGTGCTGCGATTTGATGAATTCGGCCAGGCAGCCGCGCTCATCGCAGCGCTGGGTCAGATCGTAGGCGAAATCATCCTCATCCAGATAGGTGAGGTACATCCCGTAGAGCTTTTTGATGAAGGGATCGCTGAAATCGGGCGTGAGCAGGGTTTGGCGCATGGCCCGGAAAGAGCGAATCAGCTCCGCCAGTCGCCCCAGCGTCACCGGAAACTCCGGCTCCACCGTCCGCCACAAGACTCGCCTCTCTGGTCCACTGCCTTTCTGGCCTTCTGGCCCTCTGTCCTTCTGGAGTTCTGAAACAAACGCCCGCACCACATCATCGATATGAATCAGCCTGACCTCATGGTTGGGATTCGAGATGGTGATGGGCAGGTCGTGGGCGATGTTGTAGCAGAAGGTGGCCACCACCGTGTTGTAATTGGGACGGCTCCACTTGCCGAACACGTTGGTGAGACGGTAGATGATGGCCCGGGCGCCCGTCTCCCTGGCATAATCCATGACCGCTTCTTCGGCCAGACGCTTGCTGCGCCCGTACGGATTATCCAGCTCCGCCTGGATAGAGGAGGAAAGCAGCATGGGCGGAGGATCGGCCCGGCGGGCCAGACGCTGGCAAATAGCCCGGGTGAAATCCGTATTCCCCTCGAAAAACTCCTCCTCCCGTTTGGGCCGATTCACGCCCGCCAGATGATAAACGAAATCTGCCTGGGCCAGCCAGGCCTCTAATTGCTCGGGCGTGTTGTCGATATCATAGCCGAAAATCTCCACATCTTCGAGATGTTGAAGATGGGCGATCAGATTACGACCAATGAACCCTCTGGAACCGGTGACGAGCACTCTCATATCAATCCATTCTCCTCCGAGCCATTGGCCAGCGCCCGCTGAATATAATCCAGCTTCAGCAGCATATCCACCATCTCATCCAGAGAGAGACGGTGGGTGTTGTTGGAATTGTAATCCTCGGGCGCAATGTCGGGCGGAGCGCCCTGGAAGTAATAAAGGTCGTAGTTGAGGTCCCGATTATCCGCAGGCACGCGGTAATAGCCGCCCAAATCCTGCACCCGCATCATCTCCTCACGGGTTAGCAAGGTCTCGTACTGCTTCTCGCCGTGGCGGACGCCTATGATCTCGATGGGGACGTCACTGTCGAAAATCTTCTTCAAAGCCAGGGCCAGGGTCTCGATGGTGGCCGCGGGCGCTTTTTGCACAAAGAGATCACCCGGTTTGCCATGTTCGAACGCATAAAGCACCAGATCCACGGCTTCATCGATGCTCATCATAAAGCGCGTCATGGTGGGATCAGTGACGGTCAGGGGCCTGCCAGCCTTGATCTGCTCCACAAACAGGGGAATGACCGAGCCGCGAGAGGCCATGACGTTGCCATAGCGGGTAATGGTGATGACGGTGGAATCCCGCTCCGCGGCCACGCGCGACTTGGCCACAGCCAGCTTCTCCATCAGCGCCTTGGTCATGCCCATGGCGTTGATGGGATAAGCAGCCTTGTCGGTGCTGAGCACCACCAGTCGCCTCACGCCCGCGGCCATCGCTGCATTCATCACATTCTCCGCCCCCACGGCATTGGTCATCAGCGCCTCCATGGGATAAAACTCACAGGAAGGCACCTGCTTGAGCGCGGCCGCGTGGAAGACGTAATCCACGCCCACCATGGCGTCCAGCAGGCTCTCGGGCCGGCGCACGTCGCCGATGTAGAATTTCAGTTTTTTGTTGCGATAAGCGAGACGCATATCGCTTTGCTTTTTCTCATCCCGGCTGAAGATGCGGATTTCGCGGATGTCGGTTTGCAAAAAGCGACGCAGCACCGCGTTGCCAAAGCTGCCCGTGCCGCCGGTGATGAGAAGAGTTTTGTCTTTGAACATGGTTAAAATTTAGTCCTTGGGGTTGAGTATTTTCTAAACACCCGGTGAAAGTCAAGTCTAGTATATAAATAACTCAACAATATTGTAAAAAACGCCAAGATATTTGAGCTTGAAACAAAAAGGAAATTACCCACAGGCAATGAAAACATAACAAGAATAATAAAGTATAAAAGAGCAACAGTGTGAAACTCTCTTCTATTCAGAACTAAAAAGAATAGCACTTTTGTTAATTTCCCTAACAATAATACCAATAAAAACAAAACAAATGCTCCCAAGTATTGTAAAAAAATTATTGAATCAGGAATCCAAGCTGTCCCACAGTCGATCACTGGACCACATAATTGGTATCGAACGTCTCCGCCATTCATAAAAATACCAAAGGGTATGAGCCCCATAAAGAAGTTGTAAAGTGAAGAAGTCCATACTGAAATAAAAGACGCCGCAAAAAAAATACCAAAGGTGAAGTATCCTGATAACTGAAAAATAAGGTCTCCAAGCATATTCGATATTGAATATATCCACGCATCCGGATCTTTGCATAGTTGCGCTGTGACACAATAGCGACTGAAACGAAAATCATATCGAGCTAAGATATTGTAGTTATATATCATCAATGATAATACACCCACCAACACTAGGACGATACCCGCTTTTCTTGAGGTATTATTGGCTTGCTGACCTAGCGCTGACCTAAGTGATAATGAAAACCAAAAAAGTAAGAAAATTTCAAAAATTTCAAATGTTGTACCACGCGCAGTTGAAAATAAGAGATAGGCGAGTGTAACAACCATCAACGGTGCCAAACTACTTTTTGTCACACGTTTGTCGAGAACCAATACCCTTATGTAAATGTATATCAAAGATAACTTCAGAAGCATTCCAGAGAGAATGGCAGGGACTTTATACAGTGCCAATCTCCAAAGTTCCTGCTCCTGAAAAAAGACTTGATAATGACGGTATAACGACTGGCCACGGGATAAAGATGCCACCATCGTTCCAAATGTATTGCCAGTGTAAAATCGGACTAAAAATAAGCTGATAGGTATCGAAAAGATTGCAATCAATAATGGAAAATATGATTTTTCTGATTTTTGGGTTAACTTTTTAGGCTTGGAATGTTTTTGGGGAGATTTCGAAGATAATCCCAACAGGAAAATACCCCCCAGAATCCACATAAATAGTAAACCCGCAAACACATCCCATACAGACAAAGTAATTGGGGCAAAGATGGCCAATAGCGTAAGCACTAAATACCATCTAATAATCATTTGCGCAATGTGCTTCATTCTAGTAGCTTTCTAACGGCATTCTTGACGGAAAAAATATTAATCAATTCATAAACTTCATGGTCAGTATCGATATTCTTGATCGAGTCAAAAAAACTAATAGCTGATTGAATCCCGATCTCAGAAAAATCAAAAGAATTAATATAGATACGTTGAAAATCACCAACCACGTTATATAATTCAGATCCGTTCTCTACTAAACAGAAACAGTATAATCCGGAGCTTATGTAATCTATTATTTTCGATGGAAAAGTCGGCATATCTGCACTCTTATCAGTCACAATAGCTCCAACATGAAAATTCAAAAGCAATGACTGATAATCTTTTCGACTAACCTGACGTTGAAAGGATATCCACTCATAGTCAGCATATTGGCGTTTCATACCTTCATATTCTTCTCCCCAAGAATAAAAGGTCAACGTTAGATCGAGATTACGTTTCCGAAGAATATTCAAAAACTCAATCAATGCGGCAGAATTTCGCCCTTTAACAATCTGTCCCCCGAAAACTATTCTTATAGGGCCATCCACATAGTTCGCTGGTCGTATATTTGCATTAGACTTTCCCCAAAGATACATGATCTTGATCGGGACAGTTACGTTTCCACCAAAATAATAGTCTTGTATAAACTGACGGTTACCTTTTCCCATCGCAGTAATCTCTGTGAAGCCCTTCATCAAAAACATCTCCAACGGTTTTAGAATTTTTTCTGACCATGGGGGAAGGGATCTTATCTTTGTATGATGCAAAGGAAAAATATCAAATATCATTAATGTTTTTTTTCTTGATGAAGCAAATTTAACAAAAAAAGCAGCAGGCAGTTTGACGGCTAACGGCGCTTGCACAACAATTTGATCAAAAGGCCCATTGTTTCGAAAGACAATTATTAAATGATAAAGCAATTTGGGCCAGAGTAGCACATATTTCAATATTTTTATAGAGGAAGAGACCTTTATAATATGTTCTTCCAGATGTTCTGTTTTTTTGACTACTGATAGATCCCCGTAGGCAACAACTGTTACCTTATGGCCTTGTAACCGCAATTCATCCACAAGATCATTAGTCAAGTAAGGATTATCAGATGTAGCCATATATTTGGAAAATATCATTAGGATATTTTTCAATTTGTCACACTCTCATATAACGAAAAAGATTTGTAAATGTCAGTTTAATCGCCGTCAGTGGGGTACAATTCCAAATTGTCTTCGCATATAACCTATCCCGGTCAACATTTGCTTCTATTCTTTCGCAAACAGGTAGACTCATGACATCAACATCATTTGAGGGAAGACTTTTTCTCCAGTAAGCTGGAGGGGGTGATTTTGTGCGGGTCGCGTTCGAACCAAATCCGATATTCATAATCAAATTTTTCGTTGGATAGACACTAAAAAGGCTTCTTCGAAAAAACAAAAATTGAAGGTAAAAATCCCATGTCGTAGAAAAACCAATAGTATGTTTGAAGACATTTTTCCAAAATAGCCGTTCCCATACGGTTAAGAGACCTTCTTCTTTTAGTTTAATGTCAAGTTCAGTGATATCTCCAAAAGATAGGCATGCGTCATAGTTTTGCCACCTATCAGACCATGAAGCCCAACCCCAAGGATTGAAATAGATAGAAAACCCATTTCTATATCTTGCATTATATGCATAATCAACTAAATTTGATCCAGTAATCATTCCAATCCTTTTTTCATGGTCATATTTCTCAAGCCCCCACTCACAAAATCTAAAAAACTCTGTAGTTGCCACACAATCATCTTCAAGAATGATCCCCATCCTTTCATGCTCAAAGAACCACGTAATTGCATCTATCGGAGCGTACTTTCCACCCAGGTTTTTATGTCTAAACAAAGTGACAATCTCACAATCCCAATCGATATTTTGCATAACATAGCTACGAACGGCATTCACCATTTCCTTTTCACCTGCGACGCCATCTCGAGGTCCATCCGCAGCGACATATAATTTTTGTGGCTTAACCCTACGAATAGAGTTAAACACTTGCTTTGTGGTGTTAATTCTATTGAATATTAACAATAGCACAGGAATTTTCAATGGCCTATTCACACTCGATCACCTCCATGATTTAATCCGAGGCCTGAAATCAATGCAAAAATATTAAATGCTTTTGTCGACAAAACAAAATTTATCCTTGTCTTCGGGAAAATATAAGTGATCAAATATCCGGCAAAACACTGTGAAACCAACGTTGCTATTGCCGCACCAATTATTCCATAACGCCTTATAAGCACTAAATTGAGAAAGACATTAATTATAGCGCCAATAATCATATTAACCGCCTGATATCGCTGTAAGTTTTCACTAATGAACCATTTACTATTCGCCATCCCCAAAAAAACAAATATACTGGCCCATACATGAATTCTGAGAACATTACTTGCACGCTGAAACTGTTCACCATATGCTAATGCAACAATATTGTCACTCAGAAAAGTTACCAGTATTGCAATAGCGACAGCCGTCCAGATCATCAATGAATACAAATTCTGTAATCTTTCATAATAGAGGGATTGGCTGACTTTTTTCGCATTAAGTATTGCTGGAAAAAGTGAAGTTGTGATAATCATGGGAATAAAATAGGATGCTTCACTTAACCGTACTGCAGAAGAATAAACCCCCAATTCACTATCTCCCAAAATCCCTCTAATCATAACCTGATCTATTCTCATATAGATCACAATAAACAAACTAATAAGCATTAATGGCCAAGAATCTCGCAAGAGACCCTTAGCAAGCGATTTATCAAATAATCCAAAGAATATGGGCTTTCTTTTATAAAAATATGATATGAACATTAAGAAGGCCAATGCAATTTGATCAAATAGAATCACTAAGACAAACCAAAAAATCGTCTTATGTGAGGTAATCAGATACACTTTCAGGATAGAAGAAACAAATAACTGAAACATTTTGCTAAAAGAAATAAACCTAACAGCAACTTGTGATTGAAAATAAAAATCAATCACCTCAAAGCTTTGAAATACCAAGCCAATAGATACTATTAGGACATATAGACTTGTTATTTTATCCTTGGCAATGAATACTGTAACAGTCGCAATAACCCCCACCATCAAGAAAGCCACCGCTGCCTTGAGCCAAAATGCGGTACCAAGATACTGTTGTACCCTATTGGGGTATAAAACCATATCCCGAACAACAATGCCATCTAATCCCAGTTTTACAATTCTTCCCAAAACAGCCCAAAAAACAAGCACGTAACTATACAGTCCAAACTGCTCCGGTCCCAAGTAACGTGCCACCCACAATCCGATAAACACTTGAGCAAGGATTCGTAGGCCCCGTTCACCAAACATCCAAGAAGTGTTTTTGAAGTACCGGTTAAACCCTGGTGAATTCTTTAGTTTGAGAAAATATGTTTGCATACACTTATCGTTAGGAGAAAAGATATTACTTTGCCCGATCCGCGGCCTTCCAACACCTCCACCACAGCCAAGCCGTTGCGCTCCATTTCATTTCACAGAAAACCACTCCTCACGGGACACGCCCGCCTGCCGCAATAGCCGTCGCAAAAAACCTACGCTGATATCACCTTCGTGGGGATTGGGAATGATCACGGTTACATCGCCGCGGCGCATTTGCGGATGGCGGCCGCCCATATAAGGCCCCTCAAATCCCAGTTTTCGTAACCTTCTCACGAACTCTTTCTGCGAAACAGGCGTTAATTTGGGCATGTTCAGGTCAATTCAGCGATGCGATTGATGTCAATGCCGTTGATGACCGGAACAGGAAGCCCCAGACGCAGTCGCAGGGCAATCCAATCGCTCAAGGCTTCCCGTAACTCTCGACGACACCCTTCCAGCGTCTTATGTCGCGCCCAGACGCCCTGGAGGCCGGGGATTTCACCCCAATAAGAACCATCGTCCTCAATGATCTCATATCGGGCGTGTTCCATAGCTCTATCAAGATAGCTTGCAAGCATAATTTGCTTCCTTATGATTGTGGATGCGTGCTAATATTATACCATAGCTGGACACAGGCGTTTTTATCCTAACCACAGATTTCCACAAATTTTCACAGAAAAAGGAGAAAACTCAAACAAAAAATCTGTGAAATCCGTGCAATCTTTGGTGAAAAAGGCCGTTTCGAGTGGCCAAAACAGTTTTCGCCAGACTCCAGTTCACTTCATAGAAAACCACTCCTCACGCGACACGCCCGCCTGCCGCAATAGGCGAATAAGTAGGTTCACCCCAATGACGCTGCGATGAGGATTTGGCAAGATCAGACGACGATCGCCTCGCAACATAAACTCATGATTGCCCCCGGCATAAGGCCCTTCAAAACCCAACGCTCTCAGGCGTTTGATAAAGTCCCGACGGGAAACAGGCGCCAAGCGCTTCGTCATCAGGCGGCAAGCAATTCTGGAGGACGGATTTCAAGACCATTCAAAGGAGGAATTGGCAACCCTTTTGCCAGGCTAAACAGAAGCCAATCTTCGAGTGCACTGGCAAGATTACGACGACAGGCCTCAAGTGACTCTCCCGTCGCCCACACGCCTGGCAACTCAGGAATCTCTCCATAATAGGGCTCATCGTCCTCGATGAGTTCGTAATGAGCATGTTCCATTGCTTTATCGAGATATTCGGTCAACATCTTCTGCCTCCTGAAGGAGATTCTAGCACAATGCTTTTGCCCCTTCAATGCTCGGTCAGAGGTGGCTGGTTTTCAATCCGCGTCATCTGTGAAATCCGCGGTTCGCTTCATCGCCCGATCCGCGGCCTCCAGCACCTCGACCACGGCCAGACCATTGCGCCCGTCGGCCAGGGGCGGCTGGCCCGTGCGGATGGCATCCACGAAGGCCTGGCATTCGGCCCGCAGGGGCTCGGCAAATTTGATCTTGGGCACCAGCAGATCGCCCGCGCGCAGCAAAAGCTGGAACTCACCGAAGGTGGCGTAGCTGCCCAGGCCATGCCCCGGTTTGCGATCCACGCCTTTGTCGAACAGCTTGATTTTTGCGTCCGGGCTGACATCATCGTAGACGACCATCTTCTTGCTGCCCACCACCGTCATCTGTCGCACCTTGTTGGGGTCCAGCCAGCTCACGTGCACGCCCGCGGCCTGCCCGCCGGGGTACTCGAGATTCATGAACGCCACATCCTCGATGCCCGGCTGCAGATAGGCGTAGCCATGGGCGTCCACCTTGGTGGGAGCGCCGTCCAGCCAGTAGTTGATAATGGAGATGTCGTGGGGGGCGAAGTTCCAGAGGGCGTTCACATCCTGACGCACGATGCCCAAATTGAGGCGCTGGGCATAGATGTAATAGATGTCGCCCAGCTCGCCTGAATCGATGTAGTGCTTGACCTGGCGCACGGCCGCGTTGTAGAGGAACACGTGCCCCACCATCAGGATCAGGCCCTGAGCGTCGGCCAGAGCCACCAGTTGCCGGGCCTCGTCGCTGGAGCGGGCCAGGGGCTTCTCCACGAACGTGTGTTTGCCTGCCTGCAATGCGACGCTGGCCATCTCGAAATGGGTGTGGACGGGCGTGGCCAGCACGACGGCATCCACGGCGGGGTCGGCGAGGACGCTCTCGAAGTCGGAGGTCTGGCGGGCGGCGGGATAGTTGGCGCCCACGCGTTGCAGGCGGGTGGGATCAGCGTCACATAGGGTGTGGAGATGGGCGTCAGGCAGGGCATTGAAGTTGCGGGCCAGGTTCGGGCCCCAATGGCCCAGGCCCACAACCGCAACAGAAATGGAAGATGAAGACATGCTAAAATGAAGAGGGGAAAAACCTCTATACAGGACGCAGAGAGAAAAATGAACGACAGAAAAATAGAAAACTAAATGACAGAACGTCAACCGCAACCACAAGATTTTCCCATGCTCCGCCCGCTCGCCGGATGATGAGCAAGCAAACCAGAACGAAAGCAAACGACATCCGTCGGAGCTGAAAAGCTACAACGACAGACATCTATGACAGGGAAAAGCGCAGGATGGAAGTACGGAAGGTTTCGCCGTGGATGAACCATATCCCCCGTGAATCATACTTTCATTTCTAAATTATACACTTATCTCCCTTTCATCCCCAAAATGACCTGGACAGTCTTGATCAAAACCGAAAAATCGACAAATGGCCCC
Organism: Anaerolineae bacterium; assembly: GCA_027036755.1. Taxonomy (GTDB): domain Bacteria; phylum Chloroflexota; class Anaerolineae; order J102; family J102; genus M2005. The sequence continues at coordinate 14,180 of JALWDV010000417.1, read as the reverse complement.
AGGTGTTTGATGTAATAAAGATCGTATTGCAATTTGACGAAAGCATCTTCATCGGAAGCGCCATAACGATAGCGCACCTGCGCCCAGCCGGTGATGCCCGGCTTGACCGCGTGGCGCAATCCGTAAAATGGGATATCCTCGGAAAGGCGTTCGACCATCTCGGGCCGCTCGGGCCTGGGACCGATCAGCGTCATCTCTCCCTTCAACACATTCCAGAACTGGGGCAACTCATCCAGCCTGGTTCGTCGCAGAAATCTCCCCACGGGCGTGATGCGCGGGTCGTCCTCCTGCGCCCAGACCGCTCCCGTCTCAGCTTCTGCATTTGTCACCATAGAACGAAATTTGATAATCTCGAACTCTTTGCCATTTTCCCCCACGCGTGTCTGACGATAAAAAACAGCGCCGGGGGCGCTCAGCCTGTTGCCCAACCAGACAAAAGGTGTAACCGCCAGCATGAACAACAATCCGGGGAACGCTAATAAGACGTCGAGGATACGACGCAAGGCCAAATAAAACCGAAAGCCCGAAGGACGAGAGATGGGCAACAGCACCGAAAGGTCTTGCCCGGCATGTTGCACCGGCACCCGTCCCGTCATACGTTCATAGAGCATCGCCATCGTGGTCAGAGGAATGCCCATCTCATAACAGGCGAGAATCGAATGGAACAGCTCGGGATTGATGCGTTGGGAATGGGTGATAGCGATGATGATCTCATCGGGAGTCAATTCATGCACCAGCCGAAGCAGATCTTTTCCGGTTCCCAGCACCGGCGTTCCTTCCACATCGCGCCCTTGTTTGGCTGGATCATCATCTACGAATCCCAGCAGTTCATAACCGGTTCCCAGGTAGGGGTTGCCGGTCTCGGACGCGGTTTCCTGAATCGCCTCCACCAGCGTTTTTCCAGACCATCCGGCGCCGATGACCAATGCCCGATGGCAAAAGGATGGCTGCATGAATACCGTAGCGTACAAAAATCGCCACAGGGTCATCCCACCTACGGCAGCCAAAAACAAGATTGCAATTTGAGTGCGTCGATCGGGCAGGACGGGCGTCAGATAGGGGATCAGGATATAGATGGTCAGTGTGATGATGGCCGATGTATCCGCCGCCCAGATGGAATGCACCGCACTGGCAGCCTTGGCCAAATCATAAACATTGAAAAAAGTGCTGATCACCAACCACAAGCCCGAAAGCAGAATCACGTACCAGGGAAACCGATCCAGCAAGCGAGAAAACACAGATTCGGGCCATAGCGACAACATCAACAACAGCGCCCCATTGAGAATCGCCAAATCGACTGTTGCCAATAACAGCTTCCGTTCGGCGAACTGCAATGAGAACCTGCCTTCTCGCTTCTTCTCAAATGAGAGCATATCTCGGGGAACTACATTCATAACTGATGTGTGAGTGCCGTATCAACAAAACGCTTACAGGCAACACAAAAATGTTTCACTCAAAGCAGCGAAGCCGCAAAAGCGCCTTGATGTACTTCATGATTTTTGGCCTGATATACAGCAGGCTACCTCAAGTAGTTGCTCAGCTCTTCATAAACGGCCTGAACGCCCTGCTGCATGTGCTCGGCCGTGAATTGAAACATCGCCAACCTTCGGCCCGCAGCGCCCAACCTTTGTCGCAACAACGGATTGGTTATCAGCATCTGTAGAGCCTGCGTCAACCCTGCAACATCCTTTCTCTCCACCAGGAATCCTGTCTCGCCATCTTTCACCAGCTCCCCGACACCGCCAACTTCCGAGGCGACAACAGGGAGCCCTGCCATCATCGCCTCGATGATAGTGTAAGGCAATCCCTCCCAATCGGAAATCAGGACGAATATGTCAGAGGCGCTCAAAATAGCGGGCACATCCGAGCGCTCCCCCAGCATTATCACAGATTCAGACAACTTCTGCTCTCGGCTGTAGGCCTCTATCCCGTCACGCAATGGCCCGTCCCCCACAATCAACACCTTGCAGGACGGAACATTTTTGATAGCCGCCAACAGAGTCAGAGCATCCTTGGGTGGAGCCAGACGCCCGACAAAGGTGATCACAACATCATCTTCATGCAATCCAAGAGATTTTCGCACATCTCCTGATGGAGGCTGAAGAAACGGACTTGGATCGACGCCGTTATGGACGACTCGCAGCTTCTCCACAGGGGCGACATGAAAAGCCAGCGCCAGATTGTAATCATGGTTGGAAACACAGATGATTCTCGACGTCTTGTAAGCGGCAATGCGTTCGACTAAAGCAATGATACGTCGCTTCCACATCGGGCGCCCCTCGGTAAACGCCCAGCCATGAGCGGTAAACACGACAGCCTGCACACCATAAAACGCCGCCCCAAATCGCGCGGCCAGACCCGCTTTGCTGCTGTGGGCATGAAGGATGTCTGGCTGAAAGCGCTTGATAGATTGCATCACGTATTGCAGAGCGCGCAGATCCGCCATCGGGTTCAGCGTCCGCACAAAATATGGATTGGGGTAGACCTGTACGCCCAGTCGTTTGGCCTCATCCACCAGGCGCGGTTCTGGCGCCGAGACCAGGCCGATGACATGCCCCTGTGCGCTAAAATGGCGCAGAAGCTGGAGCACGTGCATCGGAGCGCCGCCAAAACCAGCGGCAGTGACTACATAAAGAATTCTCATCTATCGGACCCGCTCTCGGGATAATAACTGTCGATAAAGCGTTTCCCATTGCGAAACGACGCGTTCCAGACTATAAATCGCCTCGATCTTGGCTCTGGCAGCATCACCCATTTCTCGACGTTTATCCTCAGAAAGCGCCATCACGCGCAACATGGCCTCGGCCAACGCATCGGGCCTTTCAGGTGGAACGAGGTGGCCGGTGCGACCGTCATCGATGATTTCCCCCACCCCGCCCACATCTGTGGCCACCACCGGCAGCGCCGTGGCCGCGGCTTCCAGCAACACCATAGGCAGGCCCTCCCAGGCGGATGTCATCACAAAGGCGTCTGCAGCGTTCATCAACGCCGGAACATCCTCGCGAACCCCCAGAAACTGGACAGAATTCTCAAGATGGAGCTGATGAACCAGGTTGTTCAGCTCTGGCAGCAGCCGCCCTTGCCCTGCAATGAACAATAGCGCCTCAGGCTTGGAGCGCCGGGCGACGGCGAAAGCCCGGAGCATTGTCGGGTAGTCTTTGGCGGGATCAAGACGCCCAACCGCCAGCCAAAGAAAAGCGTTTTCCACGCCCAGCTCCCGCCTCAAGCGCGCCCGAACCTCTTTTTGCGGACGAAACTTCTGGCAATCCACGCCATTGGGCAGATAATGGATCTTGCGCCGCGGCGCAGCTTTCACCTCCACATAACGCTCCAGCCCCGCCTTGCTGACCTGGGTCGTCAAATCGCACAGAGGATCAGTCAGGCGATAGGCCCGCTCACGATTTCCCCCCCCCTCATCGATACTATGCGCCGTACACAGCCATATTCTTCCTGGAACAAGAGGGCGCGTCGCCCGCGCCAGCAAGTTGGCGTGCACCATGTGGCTGTGAACGATTTTGATTCGCCGTTGTCGGATAATGCGAGCGAGACGGAAGACTGCTCGCGGATCGGGCGAGCCTTTGCGCATTCCCAACGTTTGCACAGAGACGCCGGCCCTCTCCAATTCATCGGTCAATGCTTGCGGCTTACGCATAGAAACCACATCGACGCGCCATCCCCGGGCCTGCAACCGCATCGCCAATTGCGCAACCTGAACTTCTGCGCCGCCGTACGCCAAAAAAGTAGCGAGAAACAAGATACGACGATTCATGCAGATCTCATAATCCTTTCAAAAAAAGCCAGTCGCTGCGCTTCCTTGACGCTGACATCAAGATGCTGGATGTCAGCGCGCTGCACCCGTTTTCCTCGCCACGCCGCCACAAACGCCTTGATCTCATCGAGATGGCTGGATACATTCGTCTCTGTGTTGGGCAATTGCAAAAGAAAAGGCGCTCCGTCCAGAAAATCAGTATCTCTGTAACCTATTATTACCGGCAACCCCAAAGAAAGATACTCTCGTGTCTTCAGAGGAGAAATTTCATCCATCCCATTGCGATGCAGCGCCAGTGTGCCAATGGCAACATTAGACCGGGACATAATGGGTCTGTATTCGCTCTCGTCCAAAACGCCATGCAAAAAGACATTAGTTGGCGCAGAATCCACATGAACGCCGATGATATCAAAACGCCATGATGGCATTTGTTCCGCCAGCCACAGAATTTTGTCGACGCCATGCCACGGTTGGTCATTTGAACCCAAAAAAACCAGGCGGGGATGTCGAGAGTAGGAGGGCGGCGATAACGGGACATCTTGCACTACAATGCTATTACCAATCACACAATGAGGCTTTCCAAAGCGGGCGAAATCAGCAGATTCCGCCAATTCGTAGCCGACGAAAACCATCCCGGCAACATCTCTCAGAATATAGCCTCTCGTCAAGCGGTTGTAAAGACAGCGAAGCGTTGGCCTCAGACAAAATTCCCGTACGTCATTGGTGTTAATTTCAGCAACCACAGGAATCTGTCGAGCCAGACGTTTCACGCCCGGCATGTACAAGTCATACCGATAATAGACGAGATCAGGCGCTTGGCGGAGAATCTGTCCTGTTGCCTCTCGCCAGATCTTCAATCGTGAGGGGCGCCCATGATAACGATAGAAAAAGACAGGTGCGTCTGACAAGTGCTGTCGCCACACAGCAGCCATATCTTTTGCCGATATCACGTGAACAGAGACTTGATAGCCTTGCTCGCGCCATGCTGTGACCTGCGCTACCACCTTTTTGAAGACGCCACTTTTATTACCTTCATTCCAATGCAGAAGATAAGCAATTTTCTTCATTTTCTCTCCAGTTGCTGACGCCAACAAGCGCCATAGGGAAAGCAAGAGCAAACCAAAAATACACCCAGATATATGGCCGGGCAATAGCAATCATAATGATATTGAAAAGTAACAATACACATGCCAGAGGCGCCCAAGGATTGCTGAAACATTGCTTGAGAGCCGTCACAAACGTCCAGAACAGCAGCACCAGGGAAAGCAAAAAGGGCAGAATGCCGTAAGCCAACCAGAAAGACATCCAGTTATGAATATAAGCGCCCCTTTTAAACAAAACTACTTCATACATAAATCGCCCCATGAGCCAATAGCTTTTTAGCAGCGGCAGAGATTGATTCCAATATTGAAGACGTCCTTGAAAAGAGGGATTGCGGAAGGTGTTCATCGAGAAAAAACGCTGTACGATAAGAGATAGGAAACCTGTATTTTCAGCATTTTTCGATAACGCTCCGAAACCTATGGCCATGATGCTCAGGAACAACGCGCCTCCAAAAGCGATGCCAAAGAGGATTTTTCGTTGTCGATTATGCTTCCATGATTGAATGACTATCAGGAGGCCGCCTGCAATCAGAAATGCGGCAACCGATGCGCGAGAATAACTGAAGAAAAGAAAAAGTGCGCTTATGCCGTAAATCACCAATCGTTGAAAAAGCCCCGTGGCGCCATATCGAGCCATCATCAGAAGCGAGATGATGGCGAATGTATCTGAAAGAACCTGATAATTGTAAATCCGTTTGGGATTATATAGAACAAACAAGAATAACAGTTGATGAAAATTGAAGAAATATCGGGCAACGCCATACACGATCATCAAGATAAGCCCCGCATAAATGACAAGTATCCCATTCCAGATGAAGCGACTCCATTCGCCGGACGCTGCCACCTGGAACGCCAGGGGTTCCGCCCCCAATAGGAATACATAAGCTCCCACAGAAAACGCAACCATCAATAGATACGCATTAGCACCGATTTGAGATAAAAGTGTGGGGGCCCAGGCTATCTGAATGATTGTTACGAGCAAAAGCAGCACCCACAACAATGCATAGCGTTTATCGGGAAAGGGATATTTTTTTGTAACCAATAACCATAATCGAATTGCCAAAACTGGCACAAGCAAAATCCCGAAAATCGGCGTCAACCTGATTTTGGGAAATAATCCCCAAAAAATGACATAACTCCACAAAGGCATTAAAAAATAAAGGCCAAGCAGCCCCAATGCCATAATATCATACTTATTCCTCAGCATTTTCGCCATATCAGAAATTTCCAACAAACAAACAACAGACAAGTTTGGCCATTCAGAAGACAATCACTCCACTACTTAAAACTGGAGAAATAGACATTGCTTTATATCAGGCAATTACTTTGCTAACCTACAAATTTGAATATACATAATTACAAGCAAGAGAATATACATAAACAACATCATCCCGCTATACATCACCAGCGTAACGAAAGCGTTGAAATGCAAAAAATTATAAGCGCTAAAAATAATCAGCACCACAAGTGCCACCCGAGATGCATCCCAATACAACTGCAAATCCTGTCGTTCCAGGATATTGAGGGATTGCGAAAGGGGCATGGCCACCACTTGTCCCAAAAACATCGGCAACAACGCCACGATGAACCAGCCGGACGCCCGCCATTGCTCGCCGAAAATAAAACCGAACGCCCAGGGCGCAATCCCTCCTCCAATCATCATCGGAACGCCAACAAAAATGAACAGCCTGGTGGCAGTTCGCAGAAAAAGTTGACGCATGGCCTCGGGGTTTTCGTTCCGCAACCGCGAGGCTTCGCCCAGATAGACCTGAGAAACAGAATAACCAATCAACGAGATGGGGATGCCCATAACGCGCTGGGCCAACCCAAACCACCCCGCTGTGGCCGCGCCAAAAAAAGCCAGCAATAGCAGAGACGGCAACTGCAATCCGCCACTATTCAAAAGCGCTGACCAACTGGATATAAGAGGAAATCGACGATATCGAAAGGCCGCGTCCTTGATCCTGTTGCGAGTTATCTGATGCAGCAACCTTCTATCCTCTTTTACCAGACTTCCAAACAAAACGCCGCCCGCTGTAATTTGTCCCAGTGCATAGCCTCCGGTCAGCCCTATCGAACCAGCCGACAGCAACCCCATGCCTAACTGAGCGCCCGCCGAGGCCAAACTTTGACTGACCCGCGCTTGCGATAAACGACTGAAACGTTTCTTGCGTACATGCCAGTAGACGGCAATCTGATAAACGCTTCCGGCAAACAAGGCCACAGGCAAAAGCCACCACAGATTAGCCATTATTTGCGGCACCGACACCCATATTCCGATTTGTTTTCTGAACAAGCGCAAAACGACGCCTGCCAACAAACTAAAACCACTGACAATCAGAAATCCCAACGCCAAGAGATTGATCGCAGTAGACTCATCCTCTGGCAGAGGAATGGCAATATCATACCGTAGCGCCGAGATAGCCAGCAATATGGTCAGCACCGAAACGAAAACCGTGAGAATGCCGAATTCCTCCGGCCCGTAAAGACGCGTCAGCACGGGCATGGCCAGCACCACGACAAGCTGCCCCAGGCCCGTCCCTCCCGCCAGAATCAACACATTGCCCAAGAAGCTGCCGCTCCGCAAACGCTGTATGAGCATCTGCAAACGGATGCGTATTGTCGTCATCTGCTGGCGTCAGCCTCTGCTTGGCAGCGGTTCATCCTCGGGCCAATCCAGGCAACGCAGCACGCCCGGCTCCACCTCGCGATAGCGCCAGCCGCTCTGCGGACACACCCAGGCGCCTTCTTCGTCCCGATCGACGAGCCGATGCCCGTGGCGGCTGATCCAGCCCACCCGGCGCGCTGGCACGCCCACCATCAGAGCGTAATCAGGAACATCCCTCGTCACCACCGCGCCCGCGCCGATGAGGGCATAGCGGCCGATGGTGACGCCGCAAACGATGGTGGCGTTGGCGCCGATGGTGGCGCCGCGCCGCACCAACGTGGTCCTGAACTCGCTCTTGCGCTCGATCTCGCTGCGGGGATTGATCACGTTGGTGAAGACCATGGAGGGCCCGCAGAAGACGTAATCCTCCAGGATGACGCCGTTGTAGACCGAGACGTTGTTCTGAATCTTGACGCCATTGCCGATGACCGTGTTGTTGTCTACGAACACGTTTTGGCCCAGATTGCAGCCTTCGCCGATGCGGGCTGTGGGCATGATGTGGCTGAAGTGCCAGACGCGCGTGCCATCGCCGATGATCGCGCCTTCATCCACCACCGCGGTGGGATGCACAAAATAGCGTTTTTCTACCATAATTCCACGCCCTCCATGGGCAGGCGCACAGGCTCGCCATTGGTGACCAAAGAACGCTGGGCCGCCTGCAACACGCGCAACACGCGCAGGCCGCTCTCGCCATGGGTGACAGGCGGTCGTCGAGAGACAATAGCGTCCAGAAACGCCTGACACTCCAGACGTAAAGGCTCATCCTTTGCAAAAGCGACCAGTTCGCCCTCCCCCTTTACAGGAACAGGCTGCCCCCGCTCCCACGCCACGCGCTGATCATAGAGCACTAGGCGCTTGGTCACATCATCGAAACTGGCCATCTTCTTCGAGCCGATGATCACCAGGCGCTGTTCCTTGAAGGGATGCAACCAGGAAACGAAGATGTGCGCCCGCACGCCGTTATCGAACAGCAAATTCGTCACCGTCACATCCGCGATGTTGGGCTGCACATAAGCGCCTCCCGTGGCCGACACCTGAAAAGGCATCCCGCCCGTCAGGCGCAGAATGACAGCGATGTCGTGGGGAGCGAAGCTCCAGAGAATGTTTTCCTCGCGCCGGATCTTGCCCAGGCTGAGGCGGTTGGAATAGATGTAGCGAACCTTGCCCAGCTCGCCCGCCCGGATCATTTCCAGCAACTTGACGATGGCGGGGTGATACTCCAGCACATGGCCCACCAGTAGGATGCGCTCTCGCGCCCGGGCCAACAACACCAGCTCCCGCCCCTGTTCATAAGTCAGGGCCATAGGCTTCTCGACAAACACATCCTTGTTCGCCTGCAGCGCTCGCTTCACCAACGCATAATGCGTCTCGGCGGGCGTGGCGATAACCACCCCCTGGACATCCGAAGACAATGCGGCATCGATATCTTCGGCGACAGGGACATTCGGGGCGAGCTCCCGGGCCTTGGCCCGCCCGGCCTCGGTGGCGTCCACCACCATGGCCAAAGCGCCCAATTGATTGAAATTGCGCACCAGATTTTTGCCCCAATAGCCGCAGCCAACAACGGCCACTTTCGAGGATTGAGACGTCCAATTTTCTGCTTTTAGTGCTGATCTTGCCATTGGCTCAATTGCTCCTTCCAACTTTCGGGATGACTGGGATGTAGCTCAATCGCCTGAGAGAGAGCCTCAATAGCTTCATCAATGCGTCCCATGGCCTTCAGGGTCTGCGCCTTGTAGTAGAGTGCGTAGACATAACCAGGCTTCAAAGCCAACGCTTCATCGAAATAAGCCAGAGCTTCCTCATAGCGCTTCTGCGCCCGCGCAACCAACCCCAGATAGTAAAGCGGACGATAGTCTTCGGGGAACAGATCGAGCGCCCGTTGGAGCCACGACGCAGCCTCATCATATCGCCCCTGCGCCCGATACGTCTCCCCCAGGCCCAGATAGGCGTTGATTTTGTCAGGATAGCGCTTCACCAGATCATCGTAGAGATCGGCAGCCTTGTCCCACTCCTTGAGATAACGGTGCATCAGCGCTTCCCGCTCCAGCAGGCGATAATCGTCCGGCGGCTGCGCCTTGCCCGCGCCCTCGGCATAGATGGCCGCGGCCCGGGCCCAATCCTTCTCCTTCTCCGCGGCCTGACCCCGCTCCCACCAGCGGTCGGGGTCTTGAGCGTAATCGGGATAGCGGAGCCATTTGTCCAGCAGCTTTTGCCAGCTCTCCGGCTTCTTCTTCATCAGCGCCAGGGCCTGCGTCAGCGTTTCGATGGCCTCGCTCCGCCGTTGCAAAGCGTCCAACACCGTGGCCTTATAGTAAAGCACGCTCGGATTGTTCGGCTTCAGGTCCAGAGACTGATCGAAATAAGCCAGAGCATCACCATAGCGCTTCTGCGCCCGCGCAACCAACCCCAGATAGTAAAGCGGGCGATAGTCTTCGGGGAACAGCTCCCGCGCCCGTTGGAGCCACGACGCGGCCTCATCGTATTCCTTTTGCGCCCGATACGTCTCCCCCAGGCCCAGATAGGCGTTGATTTTGTCAGGATAGCGCTTCACCAGATCATCGTAGAGGGCGGCAGCCTTGTCCCACTCCTTGAGATAACGGTGCATCAGCGCTTCCCGCTCCAGCAGGCGATAATCGTCCGGCGGCTGCGCCTTGCCCGCGCCCTCGGCATAGATGGCCGCGGCCCGGGCCCAATCCTTCTCCTTCTCCGCGGCCTGACCCCGCTCCCACCAGCGGTCGGGGTCTTGAGCGTAATCGGGATAGCGGAGCCATTTGTCCAGTAGCTTTTGCCAGCTCTCCGGCGGGTTGCTGTGATGAGCGATGGCCAGACTCAACGCCTCGATGGCCTCTCTCCGCCGCTGCAACGCATCCAACGCCAGCGCCTTGTCGTAAAGCGCACCCGGGTTATTTGATCTCAGAGCCAGCGATTCATCAAAATAAGCCAGCGCTTTCTCATACTCATGGGTGTTTATGGCCGTCAAACCCAGATAGTAGGGCGGACGGTAATCCTCAGGGAATCGTTTCTTGGCCCGAACAAACCATTCCACCGCCTCGTTATACTGCTTTTGCCTCCGATAAGCATTACCAAGATTCAGATAAGCGTCAATCCTGTTGGGATTCAGATCGATAGCCCGCTTATACGCTGCAACCAAATCATCAAACACCCCAGCCTTGCGGGCCGCCCTTGCCGCATATTGATAGTCGCGATAGGCGTTCTTGCTCTTTGGAGCCAATTCAGCAGCACGAATATAAGCGGCGTAGGCGTCAACCCAATTCTTCTCCCGAGCCAGCAACCGGGCCCGAGCCAACCAATGATCCTCATCATCCTCCGGGCGAGCCGCCTGCAAGCGCATCCACACCTGGGCCACATCCTCCTCTCGTCCCGCCTTATGGTACAAAGACGCCAGTCTATCGCCAGCAGAGAACGAAGGATAGTAGGCGAAGGCCATCTCCTGCCAGCCGATAGCCACCGCAAGATCATCATTCGCGGCGGCGCTGCTACGCTTGGCCGCGTACTGACTGATCTCCTCCGCCTGCGCCGTTTCTAAAACCGCGCCTTTTGGAAAAAGAGCAATGGCCGCGTCCAGCAGCAGGATGGGATCAGCGCTACGGCCGGCATCCAGCCCGGCCCGCCATATCTCCCCCGCCCTACCGACGTCACCCTCCAGACAAGCCAATTCTCCCTGGTGCAGCGCCAGATGCGCGCCGGCCCCATCAGCCCGAGCCAAACGAGTGCGCAGATCATCCAGCGCCTCGGCGTCGGTGACGCCCGGGCAGGCGGCGTCGGTGGGGAGCAGCATGTCGTGCGTCCACAAACGGGCAAGACTAATGCTGAACAGATTCACCTGGGCGCGGGCCACCAACGTTGGGCCCAACAGGACGGCGGCCAGCAACAAGGGAATGACAATCAATCCTGAAGCAGGAAAAGGATGACGAAAAAAGCGCATCATGGGCAAACCAAATCAGGAATCCTTGGCCCGATTGCGATAAAGATTAGGGTCCACCACCTCGACCATGGCCTGCACATCCAGGCCACCGCCCAGGAATGCGTTGACCTTTTCGGCCCAGGGTTCAGGATCGAGCAACATGGCGTTGTAGTCCAGGTCCAGCATCTCGAAATTGGGCTGTTGGGTCAGCCAGCGCTTCACCTGCTGCACATGTTTGCGCAACAACTGGGCCAGCTTTTCATCACTGATCTCCGATTTCTCGCCCCGGCGCGCCAGCATCTTGCGCTGAGAAGCCAGCACCTCGGGCATCTTTCGGTTCATAAACAGCACTTTATACTCATAATCGGGCGGCAGATACTCCAGCAGTGCGGAGATAACCTTGACAGCTTTGCCCTGAGCCTCGGCCACCCAGGCCACATCTCCCTTATCCAACTGCTTCACCCGCTCGAATTCATAGTAGCCCTTGGGATTGTCCTCGTCTGCGGTGCGAATGCCGTCGATAATCAACGCCATGCCCCCCGCCTCCAGCATCTTCATCATCATCGAGGTGCCCGACCGGGGCAGGCCCGACACAACGACAACGGCCCGCTTCTCTTCATTTCCAGCATCAGCCTTTTGTTTGCCAAACAACGAGGAAAAAAGTTTCATGCTTCGACTCCCGCTTCAGGGCGGATGAAAAAAGGCATGGTTTGCGCCCGCCCAAGAGACGGCCATCGCCCCATGCCTTTCAGGATAACGAAAGGGATTACTGTCTCAGAAAACCGCGTTCGATGAGATATTCCACGATCTGGTGAGCGTTTTCTTCAGCAGTGTGATTGACTGTATCCAGCACGATCTCGGGGTTGTGGGGCGGCTCATAAGGATCATCGATGCCGGTGAATCCCTTGATCTCGCCGCGGCGGGCCTTGGCGTACAACCCCTTCACATCCCGCTCCTCGCACACCTCCAAAGGCGTATCCACGAAGACCTCGATAAAGTTGTCGGAACCGACCATGTTGCGCACATCATTGCGGGTGGCCCGATAGGGACTGACCGCGGCGCACACAGTCACGCCCCGGTGCCGCACGATCTCGGCCGCCACGAACCCAATGCGGCGAATGTTGATGTCCCGATCCTCCTTGCTGAACCCCAATCCTTTGGAAAGATGGGTGCGCACCACGTCGCCATCGAGCTGGGTCACCTGGCGGCCATGCTCCAGCAGCAGGGTGGTCAAAATCTCGGCCGTCGTCGATTTGCCCGAGCCGCTCAGGCCCGTAAACCACACGATGAAGCCCTGCTTATGCTTGGGCGGATAACTATCGGCCAGAATCTCGGCCACCTCGGGCCGGGTGAACCATTCGGGCAACGAACGCCCGTTGTTCAAATACTCATCCCGCACCTGGGTGCCCGAGATAGACGCGGTGCGGACATTGCCGTCCACCTTGTCGATCTCCTCGTAGCGATCCTCGTCGGGCAGATACACAAGCATCTTGAAGGGAATCACCTTGACGCCCAACTCCTCGCTGAAAGCATTGGCCAAATCCTGGGCGTCATAAGGGCCATAGAAGGGATTGCCCTTGGAATCCTTGCCCGGCCCCGCGTGATCGCGGCCCACGATGAAATGATTGGCGCCATAATTGCGGCGGATGAGCATGTGCCAGACAGCCTCGCGCGGGCCCGCCATCCGCATGGCCAGAGGCAGCAGACTCAGCACCACGCTGCCCGGCTCGTAATATCTCTCGGTCAGCACCTTGTAAGTGCGCACCCGGGTGTAATGATCCACGTCGCCCGGGCGGGTCATGCCCACCACCGGATGCAGCAACAACGTGCCATCCACCGAGGCCGCCGCCCGCTTGGTCAGCTCCTCATGCACCCGGTGCAGGGGATTTCGCGTCTGAAAGGCCACGACATTGCTGTTGCCCGCAGCCGCCAGCAGCCGACGCGTCTCGGCGGGCGTGCGACGAAGCTCCCGGAAATCGTAGCGCAAAGGCAATTGCAGCACGCGCAGCCGGCCCGAGATGTTCAGCTTGCCCCAGCGGTGCATTTCCGCCACCAGGGGATGACGCAGATCGGTCGTGCCAAAGACCTTCTCCGCAGTCTCGTTGAGATCCCACTCGTAGATCTCCTCGATGGTCATCAGGGCCAGGATGTTGTTCTTCCGATCCCGCAGCGCGATCTCCTGCCCCAGGCGGATGTCCGGCCCCGGCTCCACGGGCAGCGTGATGGGGATAGGGAAAATCGCGCCATTGCTCAGGCGCATGTCATCCAGCACGCTCTGATAATCCTGCTCGCCCATGAAACGATCCAGCGGCGAAAAAGCGCCGGTCGCCAGCAATTCGAGATCGCAAAGAGAGCGCTCGGATAGCTGGATGGAGGGCAGCTTGCCCGCGTATCTTTTCAGATGATCCAACTCATCAGCAGGAGCCATCAAATCGACGAGCGCCCCCCCATACGGGCTGATGAGTTTTGTTTCTTCGGCGGTTACGACGTTAGACATACGGTTTTTGTTTCTCCTTTATTGATTGGCTCCACTGCAAAAATCAATGAAGCCCGCGAAAAATGATTTGGGTGCGTACCAAATGAGTTGGCGCTAGTGCAAGGAGGCGTAAGTCATTGTATAGTTGGCTGCTTGCGCTTGCGCCCAGCCGGATATGCGATCCGGCGGGTTGAGCGGGAAAAGTGCGCCGGATCGCACATCCGGCGCGGCGCATT
>JALWDV010000416.1 GCA_027036755.1 Anaerolineae bacterium | reverse complement strand
GCCCACCCCCACGCCCGAACCCGCTCCCGATGTGCTGCAGGTGGGAGGCAAGGCCACAGTCAACGCCGAGGCCGGGTTGCGCGTGCGCAGCGGGCCCGGCACCAACTTCGATCTGGTCATCACCCTGCCCTATGCCATGGTGGTGGATGTCGTCGGCGGCCCCGAACGGGCGGATAACTACACCTGGTGGCAGATCGAATTCTCGACGCCCGAGGGCGAAAAGCAGCAGGGCTGGGTCGCGGGCGATTTCCTGGACGCCGGCATCCAGAACTACAACCAGTGATCCTGTCCATTCTTGCATCTTCATCAGCCCGAGCGCCAACCTCGCTTGGGCTTTTTTGTTGGATGCGGTTTTGGCTGTGCTGAAAAAAACTTCACCACGAAGAGCTCTCAGGGCGGATTCACCATCCGCCGTGCTGGCGACTACGCCGGATGGCGCATCCGGCTGGTAGCGGGCGGGATGGTGGGGGGGAGATGCTCCAAAGGCGGATTCACCACCCGCCGTGCTGAGCGGGAAAAGTGCGCCGGATCGCATATCCGACGCGGCGCACTATCCAATATCCAATATCCAATACCCAATATCCAATATCCAATACCCAATATCCAGTATCCATAATAGCTGCCTCCTCGGGGCGACAATTCCCCAATTCGGGCCGTTTGCTGTATAATCGAGGGCTAACACGATCTACACAACAAGGAGAATCGCAAACGTATGGCCAAAAAATCATCCCCTCAACGATCGCGTAAAGGTTCGAAAAAATCAGGCTCGAAGAAGAAGCAAAATCGCACCATTTTCTGGATTGCCATTGGCCTGGGCCTGGCCCTCGTCATCATCCTGGCGGCGGTGGGGTTCATCAGCAGTCGACCGGGCAAATCAGCGGACGCTGGCTTCGATGAAAGGGTGGGGCAGCCCGTCGACCGCACCGCCATCGGCGATCCCAATGCTCCCGTGCTGGTGGAAACCTACGAGGACTTTCTCTGCCCCCACTGCGCCGATTTTACGGCCGAACTGGGCCCGGTGCTGATGGATTTCGTTCGGGATGGAACAGTGCGGTGGGCGTACAAATATCGGGTCATCGGCGGCTCCGATTCCCTCACGGCCAACATGGCCGCGGAATGCGCGGCGGATCAGGGCAAATTCTGGCCCTATCACGAGGAGCTTTTCCGCCGCATTCAGGAAAAGGGCAAAATCGCGGTGTTCCCCAACAGTCTCAAAAAATTGGCTGCGGATCTGGGCCTGGATGCGGCTCAATTCAATCAATGCCTGGATAGCAAGCAGCACCTGAAGGAAATCCAGAAGATCGACCAGGCCGCGGCCGCCCGCGGCGTCAATGGCACGCCCACCATCTTCATCAACGGCCAGCGATACGACGGCTCCCGTTCGCCCGAGGCGTTCAAAGCCGTCATCGAAGCCGCGGCCCAATAGGAGAAACTCATGCGAAAAGTCGACACCCTTATCACTGGCGGCGCAGTCGTCACCATGAACGCCAAGCGGGATGTGTTCTCGCCCGGCGCGGTGGCCATCAAGGATGGCAAGATCGTCGCGGTCGGGCCCGAAGAGCGGGTGCAGCAACTGGTGGAATGCGAAAACGTGGTGGATGTCAGCGGCAAGCTGGTCATCCCCGGCTTCGTCAACGCCCACACCCACGTTCCCATGACCCTGCTGCGCGGGCTGGCCGATGATCTGCGGCTGGATGTGTGGCTGCTGGGGTACATGATGCCGGTGGAGCGTGAATTCGTCTCCCCCGATTTCGTGGATGTGGGCACCCGGCTGGGCTGCGCCGAGATGCTGCTCAGCGGCGTCACCACCTTCAACGATATGTATTACTACGAGGAGGATGTGGCCAAAGCCACGGCCGATGTGGGAATGCGCGCCGTGCTGGGCCAGACCGTGCTCAAATTCCCCTCGCCCGACGCCGCCTCCTACGAAGAAAGCCTGGAGCTGTGCCGCGGATTCATCGAGCGCTGGCATGATCACGAGCTGATCACGCCGGCCATCGCACCTCATGCGCCCTACACCACCACCGATGATATTCTCACCGATGTGCGAGACCTGGCCCTGGAGACCGACTCGCCCATCCACATCCACCTTTCGGAGACGGCGCTGGAAGTAAGCGACGCCAAGCGAGATTTCGGCGCGCCGCCCATCGAGTACGTCGACAGGTTGGGATTGACCGAAGCGAAGCTTATCGCGGCCCACTGCGTGCACATCGAGCCCCACGAGATCAAGCTGCTGGCGGGCGTGAGCGCGGGCGTGGCTCATAATCCATCCTCCAATCTGAAGCTGGCTTCGGGCTTTGCGCCCGTGGTCGAGATGCGCGAAGCGGGCATTCCCGTGGGCATCGGCACCGACGGCCCGGCCAGCAACAACGATCTGGATATGTTCGAGGAGGCCCGGCTGGCCTCCTTCCTGCCCAAGGCGGTCAAGGCCGATCCCACCGCGTTGCCCGCGCAGGATGTCTTCGCCATGATGACCATCGAGGGCGCCAAAGCCCTGCACATGGAGCAGGAGATCGGCAGTCTTGAGGTGGGCAAGCTGGCGGACATCGTGGTGGTGGATCAGGACGCGCCTCACGCCACCCCGCGCTTTCATCTCACCCCCAACAACGTTTACAGCCATCTGGTGTATGCGGCGCACGCCAGCGATGTGCGGCATGTGTGGGTGCACGGGCGTCAGCTCCTGCGAGATCGAGAGCTGCTGACGGTGGATTTGCCTGCGGTCCAGGCCCGGGCCCGGGAGATCGCAGAGAAAATCAACGATTTTATGACCCAGCGCGAGGGCAGTCTGCTGGTGAAGACCATCGCCATCGGCGGCTTCGAGCAGCGCGAGACCTTCGAGGTGCAGGTGAAAGTGCGGGCCGATGATCTGCAGGGGGTGGAAAAGCGCTTGCAGGAGCTGGACATGGAGGTCATCAAACACTCGGTGCGCCAGCAATTCGACACCTATTTCCTCTTCGGCGGCCGCGACAACCGCTACCTGCGTTATCGCGAGGATAATCAGTTGGTGGGGCAGGAGGGAGCCGGGCCCGCGGGCCTGACTGTCAAGCCTTCCTACACCCTGATTCTGATGGAGGGCATCGTCGAGCGCGAATATCAGGACTCCATCATCCTCTCCCGCTCCCGCTACACCGCCACCGCCACCTACTCCTTGCGCTTCTACCGGGAATACTTCAATCCCGACCAGGAGGTCGAGGTGGTGAAGTGGCGCACCCGCTATCGGGTGAATTACGAAGGGGACGAGTTCGCCATCAATCTCGACAACATCACCCGGCCTCAGGGCCTGGGCAGCTTTGTCGAGATCAAGGCCCGCACCTGGTCGGCCAGCGACGCCGAGAAGAAGGCGGGGCTTATCTCCAGGCTGCTGCGCGAGCTGGGCCTGAATCCGGCCAACGGCGTTCGGGCCGAATATGTTCAGTTGGCCGAGCAGGCGGCGATTTGAGAAAGTAGAAATGTAGCTGCTAAGCGAGCGTCTGAAAATTACTTCCCTTTTTCCAAGGTTTTCGCGTCTGCGAGAGAAGGCCCCCCTCAGTCCCCCCGCAAGCGGGGGGATGTCATCCTCACCTGAAAAAATCCTCTGCAAACCAGCGGCTCCCTCCCCTGCAAAGGAGCGAAGCGACTGGCGGGGGAGGGCCGGGGAGGGGGCGAATCTCTGAC
>JALWDV010000415.1 GCA_027036755.1 Anaerolineae bacterium | reverse complement strand
CACCCCGACCCTCCCCCGATACTCGCTGCGCTCGTGTTCGAGGGAGGGAGACGCCCATCTGCTTCACAAATTGGCAAAGCGATGAGCTCCTCCCCCTGCAAGGCGTCAGCCGAAGCGGGGGGAGGCCGGGAGGGGGGCTTGTCTCCGAACCAAATTTGAAATTGCTAATCACACGTTATGTAATTTGACAAGACGCTGATTTCCCCCTCGATTCCCCCATTTCCACGTCCCCCACATCATGTCTGGAACCAAACGCGCGGCCCGACGACACCAGGCCGCAATCCTGGGCGCGATCCTGATGATCTTCGGGATCGGCGCGCTGTATGAGCTATTCACCGATCCTTCGGGGCTGCACATTTTGCACGCACTGCTGGGCGTTGGAGCCACGCCCCTGGCTCTCTTCATCACGGGGCTGGGGCTGGCGATGATCATCTGGCCGCAATTGCGCAGCCGCATCGGCAGTTACTGGTATGCGGAGGCGCTGCTGGGGTTGCTTCTGGCCTATCTCGCCATCCTCGCCCTGATGAGCGTGCTGCTCGACGCGCCGGACCCGTATACGGCGGCGCTGGCGGGCGAAGGAGGCGGTCTGGTGGGCTGGGCGTTGGCGCAATTGTCGTTGACGTATCTGGGAACGCTGCCGACCTGGGCCCTATGGCTGGCTGCGCTGGGCGGCGGTTTGTATCTCGTCTATCTCTACACGCCCCTGCGACTGCTGACTTTGCCCGGCGTCTCGGTGACCTGGGTGGAGCCTGAGCAGCCAGCGCCCGCTGCCGAGATCGCGCGTCCTCAACCCCAAAAGCAGCGGCCAAAAAAGAGACGAAAATCAACCAATCCTCCCGCCCGCGGGGCCGCCAAATCGCAATCCGTGACCACGCCCCAAAAACGCTCCGGGCAGAAGCAGGGTGAGGGAAGCAAGAAGCCGCGTCGGGCCAGACGGCGCGCGCCATCCCGCAAGAAAAAACAACCCAAGCCGACCGCGCCCGCTCGCCCGACCAACGCCGCGCTGCCTCCGCTCTCGTTGCTGCAGGCCGCGGATGAGGGAGACGCGCCCCATGAGCAGGCCCGCATCATGGCCCGCATCATCGAAGACACCCTGGCCGGTTTCGATGTGCCCGCGCAGGTGGTGCAGATCAACGTGGGCCCCACCGTGACCCAGTTCGGCGTGCAGCCGGGCGTTTATGAAAAGAACGGACAGGTAACGCGGGTGCGCATCAGCAAAATCGTGTCGTTGGCCGATGATCTGGCGCTGGCGCTTTCGGCCAGCCCGGTGCGCATCGAGGCGCCGGTGCCGGGCGAGCCCTACATCGGCATCGAGGTTCCCAACCCCGAACCGACGCTGGTGAGCCTGCGCGGGGTGCTGGAAGACCCCGCTTTCAAGGAGGTGGGCAGTCCCCTGGCCATCCCCCTGGGCCGGGATGTGAGCGGCGAGGCCGTGGCCGCAGATCTGCACAGACTGCCGCATCTGCTCATCGCCGGCGCGACCGGCTCGGGCAAGTCGGTGGCGATGAACGCCATCATCTGTGGTCTGCTGTTCAACAATCCCCCCGAGCAACTGAAGATGGTGCTGGTGGATCCCAAACGCGTGGAGTTCCCCGGCTACAACGGCATCCCCCACTTGCTGGCGCCGGTGGTGACCGATCCCGAAGAGGCCAGCGGCGCGCTGAGCTGGCTGCTGGTGGAGATGGACGAGCGCTATCGCAAGTTTGCGGAGGCGGGCGTGCGCGACATCGGCGGCTACAACGAGAAGGTTCCGCCCGAGCAGCGCCTGCCTTACATCGTCATGTTCGTGGATGAGCTGGCCGATTTGATGATGACTTCGCCCGAGACCATCGAGGCCAAGTTGGTGCGGCTGGCGCAGATGGCCCGGGCCACGGGCATCCATCTCGTCATCGCCACGCAGCGCCCTTCGGTGGATGTGGTGACGGGGCTGATCAAGGCCAACTTCCCCGCCCGCCTGGCCTTCGCGGTCTCCAGCCAGATCGATTCCCGGGTGATTTTGGATGAGCCGGGCGCAGAGAAGCTGCTGGGGCGAGGCGATGGCATCTTCATGGCTCCCGACAGCCCGCAGCTCAGACGCATTCAGGGCTGTTTTGTCAGCGATGGCGAGATCGAAGCGCTGGTGAATTGGTGGCGGGCCCAGGCTGCGGCCCAGCCCCACGCTCCCACCGCGGCCCGTTACCCCTGGACGGATATGATGGTGGAGGAGGCCAACGCCGATGATCTGTTTTATCAGGCGGTGGAGGCGCTCAGGGGACGTCAGAGCATTTCGGCGTCGGCGTTGCAGCGGATGTTGAACATCGGTTATCCCAAAGCCGCGCGTCTCATCGAGGAGTTGATGGCGGAGGGGGTCATCGGGCCGGAGGAAGACAAGCGCAGCGGGCATCCGGTGCTGCTGGAATCGTAAGGCGTCATGCGTCAAACGTCATGCGTCATCAATTTCAAAGGGGTGCGTCCAGTTTCGGGTGGAGCAGTTATCGCACAGGCCGAGTGATGAACGTTCACCAATCAAATCAGGCGTAGTAGCGTTCGCCACGTTCGCCCGGCGATGAAGTCGCCGGGCTACAGAACAGCGCCGGATAAATCCGGCTAGCCCCGCAGGGGCGCTGTTTCTAGCCGGGGGACTTTATCCCCCGGCGGGGCGGCAGACGTCGTGCTATATGCTGTCCAAAAGGACCACATCTTCTGAGCACAGTCTCGGACGATGCGTAGTTATCTGAGAGGTGAAAATCACCCGCCTGGCGTCATGCTTCAAACGTAGCGCCGCGCGGGCCAATAGCGCCGCAGACGCCACACGCCCGCCTGCTCATCCGCCAAAAGCTCGGCCCGGCCGCCGTCCGCGAATTCCACCGTCATCAGCCAGACGCCCTCGGGCGTGCGCTCTTGCCTGCCCAGGCCGATGATCTGTTTGCGCTGACCTTCCAGCCACGCGGCCTGCGGTCGCCACGCTCCCGCGCGCCACGAGGCCTCCACCAGAATCGTGGGCGCGGCCTCTCGCCCGGCCTCGGCGGGCGGCTTGGGATCGACGCGGATGGTGCGTTCTTTGACATAGCGCAGCGCCAGCCGCAAGCCCGCGGCGACGCTGGCCCGCTTGTTGCCGATGCGGTCGTAAGGCCAGATGTGCATCTCGCCCCAATCGGCGTCGCTGGCCGCCAGATGCAGATAAACCAGCCCCACGGGCTTCTCGGGCGTTCCGCCGCCGGGCCCGGCGATGCCGGTGACCGAGACGGCCAGATCGGTTTGCAGCAACGCTCGCGCGCCGCGGGCCATCTCCTGGGCGGTTTCGGCGCTGACCGCACCGTGTGCGTCCAGGGTTTCGGGCCGCACGCCCAGCACGTGCATCTTGGCGAAATTGCTGTAAGAGACGACGCCGCCCATGACGTAGTGCGAGCTGCCCGCGATGTCGGTGAGGACGCTGGCGATCATGCCGCCGGTGCAGCTTTCGGCCAGGGCGATGGTGAGATGGTGTTCATCGAGATGACGGCCCAGTTCGGCGCTGAGCTCGCGCAGTTGGGCCAGGGTGGGGGCGTGGTTGGTCATGGGTGAAGGAGGAGTGAAGAATGAAGAATGAGGTTTGTAGCAATTTCAAATTTAGAATCCGCAAGCGGCAAGGAGGCGATTTCACCCCTCCCGGCCTCCTTTTTGCCCCCACCCCGCC
>JALWDV010000414.1 GCA_027036755.1 Anaerolineae bacterium | reverse complement strand
CAACGGGCGTGATTCGTAATGCGTAATGCGTGAGGTCGTCACGCATCACGTATCACGCATTACGTCTCTCCTACGTCATTTCGAGGGAGCGCAGCGACCGAGAAATCCCCTTGCTAACGAGGAGATTCCTCCTCCCTGGGGTCGTCGAAATGACGTAACAAGGGAGTTTCATCGGTACCGGTGCAGGGACGCCTGCCGTTGGACTGTTCCGTAAATGGAACGCAGATGTCGCAGAAAAAGCCGATTCACGCAGATAAAAACAGATAAAATCAGAATAATCTGCGAAAATCTGTGTGTATCAGAGGTTTCTGCGTTCCATTTTCGTTATGTGGTGAGCAATCGCTCATGGCGACTGCTTGAAGATGGTGCGCCGATGCACCCATGCAAAAGGAATAAAAGCGAGGATGGCGGCCACGCCCGCCCACGCGAAAGGGGCGGTTCCGCCCACGTGCTGATACAGCCATCCGCCCGACATCGCGCCCAGGGCCGCTCCTAGCCCGAAGGTGGTGCCGCTGAAAACGCCCAACGCGGTGGTTCCCAACCCTTTGGGCGCGGCGCTCGTGGCGTAGGCCACCCCCGCCGTCCACATCACCGCAAAAGTGGGGCCATGCAGCAGGCTGATGGGCAGCACCTGCCAGGGAGCGGTCATGCCCACGTAGAGAAACGCTCGCACCGCGCTCAGGGCCACCGAAACCGCGAGGAGCTGCACCGGCGTCCATCGTCGCAGAAGTTTGTGCCCCGCCAGAAACACCGGAATCTCGCTGAAGGTGGCGAAGGTGAGCGAAAGACTCATCATCGTGCGGCTCGCCCCCATGTCGGAAAGGTGCAAAAACAGAAAATTTAGGAAGATGGCGAGACTCAATCCCTCCACCAGCGCCACCAGCAGGAAGATGATCCAGCGGATATTGGTGGAAAGCTGCCGAAGCCCCTGCCAGAAGTTGCTGGCGATGGAGACCTGGGGGATGGGAAAACGCAGGGCGATGAAGAAAAGCAGGCCGTAAAGGAAGAGAAATCCGTAAAACGCCCAATTCAGCCCCAAACGCTGGATGAGCTGCCCGGCGAAAATGGCTGAAACGCCCCATCCCACAGAGCCCCACACGCGGATGATCCCGTAACGATCCCGCTTGTCGCCCAGCAACGTCATAACCGAGTTGTCGATGATGGGGAGCACCGGCGAAGAGAGGAACGCGTAAAAGAGCACCGCCGCGGTCAGCAGCAAGAAGCCGGGCGCTTTGTAGATGGCCAGCACGCTGAACCACACCCCGGCAATGGCGATGAGCAGGATGGTCTTGTGCTTGCGGGTGGCGTCGGCCACCGCGCCCCACACCGATGCGCCAACCAGGGAGATGATGGGCGCAACGCCCGTGAGAAACCCGATTTGGCTGCCCGTGAGCCCCAGCACTTTCTGGTAGTAGAGGGAGAGGAAGGGCAGCAGGAAGGCCAGTGCGGCAAAGATGATGAAGTAGAAAACGCGGGCGATGAGCATGTCGATGTCCCCGGAGGAGTGAGATGAACCTGCGAAGTTGATTTTATCGCGATTGCCGGACGCGGCGCAACAACATCAAGACGCGCCTGCGCCTCGATAGCTATGTTTGCTGCGAAGACGCTACGGAAACAAAGACGCAGAGTCATCCAATGCTCCCTCCGCGTTCGTCCGCATTCTGTTTACGTAACAGCCAGGCGGCGATCTCCTCCAACGTCAACGCGCCATCCAGCGCGATGAGGTGCGCCCGGCAGCCTCGTTTGCAATCGCTGCTGCCAAAACCGGGCGCGGGAATGCTCGCCCGGGGATGCGCGGCCAGGCGCTGCGCCCAATCGCATTCGCGGCGCTCGCCATCGGCCAGGGCCAGCCAAAAGGTCGGGCGTATGCGAGTGGTGAGCGCATCGATGTGCCAATGCTCGCGTTTGGTCGGGGCCAGATGCCGCCGCAATCGGGCGTGAAGGCCGCCCGGGCCCAGGGCCGAGCCCGCGTACGCAAGCCAGCCCGCGGGCAGCGTCACCGCGCCCAGCCGCCCCGCGCTCACCGTCAGCGGCTCATCCAGCCAAAAGAAAAGCGCATAGGTTCCCCCCGCGCCCCCGGGCGGCAGGGTTTGGGCGTCACGCCCGGAGAAAAGCAACAGCGCGGGCTCAGGCACGACCGAAAACGGAGATCAATTTGCCGCTGTCTTTGGTGAATGGACTCTTGCTCCAATCGCCCCAGCGCGCCACCAGTTTCAGGCCCGCGAGCTGCGCCATCAAATCCAGCTCCGAAGGCCAGATGTAGCGCAGCCGCACCGGATAAAACCGCGCGCCCGATTCCGTCCAGGCCACATGCTGGCTGTAAATGTGCTGCAACACCGGATCGTGTCGGGAGACGTCGATGCGCAGATAGCCGTCATCCATCGCCACCAGACTGATGTTCTGTCCTTGCTGAAACCGCGTCATGTCGGGCATGAAGGTTTCGGTCACGAAAACGCCGTCAGGGGTCAGGTGCTTGGCCACATTGCGAAAACAATGCACCTGCTCTTCTTGGGTGAGGAGGGCGAAGAGGGTGTTGAACACCACGAAGATGAGGGGATATTCACCCTGCACCGGCACATCGGCGAAATTGCCGATGGTGACGGGGATGCGGTAGCCGCCCGGCTTGGCCTGCAATTTCGCCGCCATCTTCTCCGAAGCCTCGACGCCGTGCACCATCACGCCCCGGTCTTGCAGGGGCAGGGCGATGCGCCCGGTGCCGATGCCCAGCTCCAGCGCGGGCCCGCCCCGGGCCAGCTCGGCCAGCGTCTCGATGGCCGCGGGGTCGTAGCTTTCGTACCAGTCATCGTAAATGTGGGCGATGGCGTCGCCGTAAGTGGTTTCGTCGTAAGATTCCATGAAGAGTTCCTCGGATAATGACAACGCTCAATGATTAATGAGTAATGATGGCTCCACTGCAAAAAGGTCATTTCACCACAGAGACACGGAGGACACGGAGAAAATAGTGGTAGTTCACAGAGAAATTCCTCTCCAAATCTCACCTTTTTCTTCCTCCGTGCACTCTGTGCCTCCGTGTTGAAGGTTTTTTCAGTGCAGCCAATGATTAAAGGCTAAATCAGCGTGGTTTCCCCTTTAATCATCAATCATTGATCATTGATTCGGGCATGATTGAGTGGAAAGTTGAGAGTCTGCCTCACCGTTGGTTATTTCCAATCATGTCAATGTCTATCTTGTCTTTTTTCATCTGCGGAGATCAGCTTTTTCTGCGTGTTCTATTGGATGATGAATCGCCTCGGCTGCAAGGGGATTTCTCGGTCGCTGCGCTCCCTCGAAATGACGTAGGAGAGACGTAATGCGTGATGCGTGATTTGTGACGACCTCACGCATTACGCATCATGACCGTTGCTAACTCGCCCGAAGTGGGCCTTGCGAACCCTCAGCAACCAGCGATCATCCTATTTTCAAAGCAGGCGCCACGCGCGGCAGCGCTCCGACACGGACGAAAATCCTTTGTTACGTCATTTCGACGACCGTAGGGAGGAGAAATCTCCTCGTCTGCAAGGGGATTTCTCGGTCGCTGCGCTCCCTCGAAATGACGTGGGAGAGTTTATTTTCATAGCAGTCGCCACGAGCGGCTGCACGCTGATAAGGAATAAAAATGAGGACACGGATTTACACGACCTGCGGTCACAGATTTTTACGAATTATCCGCGTTCATCCGCGTTCATCCGCGTCCTATTTACGAAGCAAACTCTGCACCGCGGCCAGGGCTTCAGCTTCGCTGACGTCGTCATACACGCCCACATCGCCAATGGCCCGAGGCAGCACGAATCGCACCTTGCCGCGCTTGCGCTTTTTGTCGGTGGACATGGCCGCCACGATGGCCCGGGGATCGTAGCCCGATAGGCTCGCGGGCAGACCCAGGCGCGTCACCACGCGCTCGACGCTCTGGGGCAGCTCGGGCGAGCACAGCCCCCGGGCCGCGGCCAGCCGCGCCGCGGCGATGAGCCCAAGTCCCACCGCCTGCCCGTGAGGAATGGCGTAGCCGCTCACCCGCTCGATGGCGTGGCCGAAGGTGTGCCCCAAATTCAGATGCGCCCGCTCGCCATGCTCGAAGGGGTCGCGCTGCACTACGCCGATTTTCACCCGCAACGCCCGCGCAATCATCGATTCCATCGACGCGGGGCCATCGCCCTCCAGTTGCGCGAAAAGCCGAGCGTCTTCGATGATCCCGTGCTTGATGACTTCGGCCAGGCCGTTGCGGAACTCCTCGGGCGGGAGGGTGGCCAGCAGATCGGGATCGATGATCACCAGCTCGGGCTGCTTGAACGCGCCCACCAGATTCTTGCCCTGGGGCAGATCCACGCCCGTCTTGCCCCCCACCGACGAATCCACCATGGCCAGCAACGATGTGGGCATCTGCACGAAGCGCACCCCGCGCAGATAGGTGGCCGCGGCGAATCCGGCCATATCGCCAATGACGCCGCCGCCCAGCGCCAACACCAGCCCCGAGCGATCCAGGCCCGCGGCCAAAAACTCATCGTAGAGCCGGGCGATGGAGGCGAGATTCTTGTGCGCCTCGCCCGGGGGCAGCGTCACCAGCGCGGCCCGCACATCCGCTTGGGCGAACGCATCCAGCAGGGGCCGGGCCCAGTGCGGGGCCACATGCTCATCGCTGACGATAACCACATCCCCATGCAGGCCGCGCTCGCGCAGCAACGCCGGAGCCTCGGTCAGCAGGCCCGCGCCCAGCAGGATGTCGTAGCCCGAGCCGTCGGGCAATTGCACCGGCAGCCGCAAAATCCCGCCCAGCCCGTTTTCAGCCAGGGCGATGACCTCATCCGCCACCTGAACCACGGTTTTGTCCGTGGTGTCGATCCAGTAGGGGATTTCGGCGTAGGCCGCGGCCCGCTGATTCATCAGGGCCATGATGCGCTGCTGCTTGTCGGGCCCGGCCAGCAGCGGACGATCCGCGGCCTCGCCCACCCGGGCCTCGATGGCGCTGACGCTGGCCGTCAGGCAGATGACCAGGCTGGTGCGGGTCATCATCTCGCGATTGGCCGGGTCCACCAGCGCACCGCCGCCGGTGGCGATGACCATGCCCCGTTGCGCGGCCAGGTCTCGCAAGGTCAGCATTTCCAGGGTGCGAAAATGCGCCTCGCCTCTGGTGGCGAAGATATCGGTGATGCTCATGCCCGCTTCCTGCTCGATGAGATCATCCAGATCCACGAAAGGGCGGCCCAGACGAGCGGCCACCTCGCGACCCACTGCGCTTTTGCCCACGCCCATGAAGCCGGTGAGCACGATGTTTGGGGGAGATGATGGTTGGTCTGTCATTGATGGATATCCTTTTGCCTTCGCCCGGACCTCTGAGGCCGGCCGCGACCTCCGAAATCCGCTATTGGCGGCGTGAAAATTGTGTTAGACTGAATGTCCACAGGATTGTAGCACCATTCTCGAGGATCGTGAAGATGCCCCACATTGCACAAGCCACAGCTCTGCTGAAAAGACAATACAAGGACGCGTCCCGGCTCAACGCCCGCATCGCGTTGCACGCCCGCTTCAGCGTCAATCCCGAGCCCTGGTGGGGCTGGGTGTGGCGGATGCTGCACTTGCCCGCCCGCGCCCGCATTCTGGAGGTGGGAACCGGGCCCGCGGATTTCTGGCGGGCCAATCTCGACCGCATCCCCGATGGCTGGGATATCACCCTCTCCGATTTCTCGCCCGGAATGCTGGCTCAGGCCCGGGCGAATCTGGGCGAGGCCCGTCAACGCTTCGCGTTCGCCCGCATCAACGTGGAGGATATCCCCTTCCCCGCCGAAACCTTCGATGGCGTTATCGCCAATTTCATGCTTTACCACGCCCCCGACCTGGATCGGGCCATCGCCGAGCTGCACCGGGTGCTGAAACCGGGCGGGCGATTGTACGCCGCCACCAACGGCCCGCAAAACATGCAGCAACTCAACGATCTGCTCCGGCGGCTCGATCCGCAGGCGCTCGATTATCGGGCGTCCACGAGCTTTGGATTGAACAACGGCGCTGATGCCCTGCACCGCCACTTTCCCACGGTCAACCGCCATCACTATGACGATGCGCTGCGGGTGACCGAAGTTGCGCCCCTGGTCGCCTACGCCCTGTCCATGGATCGATCCCCCATGCTCTCGCGAAATCCCGAGCCGCTGCAGCGGGCCATCGCCCGCAAAATCGAGGCGGAAGGCGAATTCGTCATCGAGAAGCAATCGGGCCTGTTCGAGGCGATCAAGGCGTTACATCCAGCTTTGCGCCCAGCCTGAGCATGATTTCCTCGAAGCCGGGGAAGGAGTCGGACGCGCAGGCTGCGTCCTCGACGGTGGTCGCGCCTTCGGCGATGAGGCCCGCCACAGTCAGCGCCATGGCCAACCGGTGATCCCCGTGGGAGCTGACGCGCGCGCCGCGCAACGTCGTAGGCCCGTGCACGATGAAGCCGTCGGGCAGCTCCTCGATGTCCGCGCCCAGCTTGCGCAGCTCGGTCACGGTGGTGGCGATGCGGTCGGTCTCCTTCACCCGCAGCTCCGCTGCATCCCGCACGATGGTGTCGCCCCGGGCCTGGGTGGCGACGACCGCGAATACGGGCAGTTCGTCGATCATGGTCACGATCTGGTCGCCTTGCACGGTGACGCCATGTAATTCTGCGGGGCGCACATGCAGATCGCCCGCGGGCTCGCCCGCCATCTCGCCCCGGCCATCCAACTGGATGTCCGCGCCCATGGCCATGAGCGCTTCCAGCAGGCCCACGCGGGTGGGGTTCACGCCCACGCGCTGGATGGTGAGATGGCTGCCCGCAGCCAGTGCGCCCGCGGCCAGCAGAAACGCGGCCGAAGAGAAATCGCCCGGCACGGTGATGTCCAGGGGCGTCAGGGGCGCGCTGGGGCGCTCGGAGGTGATGTATTTGCCCTTGCGAACAATGGGCGCGCCCATGCTGGTCAACATGCGCTCGGTGTGATCTCGGGCCGGGCCCGGTTCGACGACTACCGTGAGGCCGTCCGCGTACAGTCCGGCCAGCAGCAGGGCGGTCTTCACCTGGGCGCTGGGCACGGGCAGCTCATAATCCACGCCGTGCAATGGCGCGCCGCTGAGGGCCAGCGGCAGCAGACGCCCGCGCTCCCGGCCATGGATGTGTGCGCCCATGCGCCGCAGCGGCTCGGTGACCCGGCCCATGGGCCGCTTGCGCAACTGAGGACTGCCCGCCAGCACGCTGAAGAAATCCTGTCCGGCCAGCAGCCCGATGAGCAGGCGCACGGTGGTGCCGCTGTTGACGCAATCCAGCACGGTTTCGGGTTCTTGCAGGTCGTGCAGACCCCGGCCATGCACCAGCAGTTCACCCGATTCGCTCTCCCGCACAGCCACGCCCAGCGCGCGCACCACGCCCAGGGTGGCGTTGGTGTCACCGCTGCGCAGGGGATTGCGGATGCGGCTGACCCCATCGGCGATAGCGCCGAACAGCAGCGCCCGGTGGGTGATGGATTTATCGGCGGGGACGGTGGTTGCGCCGGTCAGCGGGCCGGGCGTGATGATGAAATCGGTCATAAGGGTCGTTGGATCGGGTGGGATGGCGGTTATCTGGCAGGGATGAATGATAGCACCATCCTCAGGCATTCTCAAACTCGCCCCTGTGCAAGAGAAATCGGGCCAACAGGATTTCAGGGGGCATTGGCTTTACCAAACCCGCCGGATTGCGAATCCGGCTGGATGCAGAGAGCTCTCAGGCTCGGTCAGTGTGCCCGGCTGGCGCCTCACTCTCCGAAATCCAAAAGAACAGAGAAATCAAAGCGTATTCGTGTTATTCTGAGGGAGCGCAACGACCGAAAGGTGCGACGCACTTACCGCAGGCTCAAGTGCGTCGCACCCGGGAGATTCCTCCTCTCTGCGGGCGTCGAAATGAGGTTGTAGCCAGACTCATTCGTTGTTTGCCCGTGACTTTGACGTCACCCTGATTTGATGGTCTTGTATTCTTGCCATTTTTACTCATCACAGCTAAAATAAAAGGCTGTCGCGCCCAATGCCCGGATGCCGCGCGCATGTCGCTTTTTCATCCATTGCCAGACGCATCGGCCGCGTCTGAACGACCATGACATCCGCCGATGTTGTTCACATCGAGCAATGCGACGTGGTCTCTATCGATTTGAACGCCTTCGTGTTTTCGTTTCCATCATGCCTTCGTGACAAAAAAAGGATGATTGGAGCCAACGACCTTGGCCGTTATTCGTCATCGATAAATCTTGTCAACCAACGCAGACGCGTTTTATATCATCAGCACTCAAATTACCCACCTTTGATATAGGGAGCTACCAATAATGGATTATGTATTGAATGTCGAACCGAGGGCGATAACCGGACGCCGCGTCAAGCACGTGAGGGAGAACGGTTATGTGCCTGCTGTCTTGTATGGTCAGGGCCAGGATGCCGCGCCCATACAGTTTCGCGAAATCGATCTGGTGCGCATCTTGCGCAGCGGCGGTTACAGTCAGCTTATTGCGCTGGCGGGTCTGGAAAAGAAACCCGTCAATGCACTGATCAAGGAAATCCAACGCCATCCGGTGCGCCGCACCATCTTGCATGTCGATTTCTACAAAGTTCAGATGGACGTCAAGATTCAAACCGACGTGCCTGTGCACATGGTGGGCGAGTCCGAAGCCGTCAAGGGCGGCGCGGTCATCATCCATCACATGGACGCCATCCCGGTGGAATGTTTGCCCGGCAATATCCCCGAGGCTCTGGTGGCCGACATGAGCAAGCTGGAAACGCTGCATGACGTCATCACCATCGCCGATCTGCCCGTGCCAGAGGGCGTCGAGGTGCTGGTTGAGCCGGAAGCGCCGGTCATCAGCCTGACCATCTCTCGCAAACTGGCCGAGGAAGGCGCTGAGGGAGAGGGCGAACTCGGCGAGGAAGGCGAGGCCGCCGAAGCCGCGGCCGAGGAATAAGCCCCTCGCGTTTTCTGCGCCAACAATCTGGCGGACAGACGATGACGGTCGTTTGTCCGCCTTTTTGATTCGGGTGTGTCCAAAATGAGTTGGAAAGTTAAAATAATCCGTTCATTGGCGGGGCGCTTCGCGCCCGCGGCCAACGCCGGGGGATAAAGTCCCCCGGCTAGAAACAGCGCCCCTGCGGGGCTAGCCGGATTTATCCGGCGCTGTTTTGTAGCCCGGTGACTTCATCGCCGGGCGGACGCGGCAAACGCTTCCAACCGAAATTGGACACACCCTTTTGATTCACCCTCAGCCACATCTCTGGTGCGTCGGCTGCGTCACACACCGCAAGAGCAATGCGCCTTTTCGTTCAACGCCGCCGCCCGACCAGGCGCTGCACCAGCGAAGCCAGTAAATCGATGGTCTCAGCGTTGCCGTCGGCCCGCTCCAGCGCGGCCAGCGCAGCCCGGGCGTGGCGCTTGCCCTGGCTGATAGCATAATCCCGCGCGCCCAGCTCCTCCAGCAGGGCCAACACCTGGGGAACTTCATCAGCCGTGAGGGGATCGGGTTGGGCGTAGATGGTCCGCAACCGTTTGCCAGCGGGCCCGGGTTGATCAAGCGCATAGAGCACGGGCAGCGTCTTCTTGCGGGTGATGATGTCGCCCGTGGTCGATTTGCCTGTCAGGGCCTCTTCGCCCCATGCGCCCAAAATGTCATCCTCGATCTGGAAGCTGATCCCCAGTTCATAGCCGAATTCGCGGTACGCGTCCGCCTGGCTGCTGCCCGCGATGACCGCGCCCAGCAGGGCCGAGGCCGAAAGCAACGCCGCGGTTTTGCCCGAGATCATCATCATGTACTCGGCCAGGGTCACGTCATTGCGGGTCTCGAAGCTCATATCCAGATATTGACCTTCGGTCAGCCGCAGACAGGTCTCTTCGAAAATCTGCATGGCGTCCAACGCCCGGGATGGTGGCAGCTCGCGTTGGCGCAGGCGCAGCATGGCCAGATGAGCGATGACGAACATGGCGTCGCCGGTGTTGATGGCCTGGGCCTCGCCCGCCCACGACCACACGGTGGGGCGATGCCGTCGCGTCAGGCTGCGGTCTTCGATGTCGTCATGGATGAGGGAGAAGTTGTGTAGCAACTCTACGGAAGCAGCCGCAGGAATGGCCTGTTCCGGGCGTCCGCCCGCGGCCTGACAGGTCATCAGCGTGAGCAAAGGCCGGATGCGCTTGCCGCCGGGTGCGTTCTGGGGCGCGCCTTGCTGGTCTTCCCAGCCCATGTGATAGCGCATCATGCCATACATGGCTCGCAGCGCGGGCGGTTCGCCGCTGAGCAATGAGCGCATCTCGGTTTCGATTTCGGGAATCCAGCGTTGGCTGAATTGTTCGAGAGTTGTCATAATGAAGATTGTGGAGGAGTCAGGGTTTGTCGATGACCAGGCGACCGGGCTCGCGCAGGGCTGTCAGATCGCGTGCGCCGCTGACGAACATCGCCACGCGCAATTCCATGATGATGGCTTGCAATTCTTCCGAAACAGCCTCGGCGCTGCGGGCCGCTGCTTTGATAAATGGCGCAGCCATGCCCGCGAGCTCGGCGCCCAGGGCGATGCTCTTGGCCACATCGATGCCAGTGCGCAGACCGCCGCTGGCAAAGAGCGTCATCTCGGGCAGGGTTTCATTCACCAGCAGCAGGGATTCGGCGGTGGGAATGCCCCAATCGGCGAAGGTGCGGGCCAGACGGCGCAGCAATGGATCCCTCGTGCGGTGATATTCCACCTCGGACCAGGAGGTGCCGCCGCCGCCCGCGATGTCGATGGCCGCGACGCCGGCGTCGGCCAGCAGCCGGGCGGTCTTGGGCGAAATGCCCCATCCCACTTCTTTGGCCACCACAGGCACGGGCAGTGCCTTGCACACGGCCTCGATCTTTTTCGCCAGGCCCGCCCAATGCACGTCACCACCAACCTGCACGGCCTCTTGCAGAGGATTGAGATGGAGAATCAGCGCGTCGGCTTCGATCATCTCCACGGCTCGCAGACAATCGTCCGCAGTGTAGCCCTTGTTGAGCTGCACCGCGCCCAGGTTGGCGAAGAGGAGGATGGAGGGAGCGACGCGCCGCACCTGGAAGGAGCGGGCCTGCTCGGGCGATTCCAGGGCCACTCGCTGCGAGCCCACGCCCATGGCCACGCCCGCGGCCTCGGCCGCTTCGGCCAGGCGCAGATTGATCTGCTCCGCCTCGGCCGCGCCGCCGGTCATCGATGAGATGAGCAAAGGCGCTCGCAGCCCCTTGCCGAAAATGGTTGTGCCAGTTTCGATGGCGTCTAGGTCCAATTCGGGCAGCGCCTGATGCACGAATCTGAAGAACTCGAATCCCGTCGTGAGGTTGGGAAATGAAACATCTTGTTCGAGATTGATGCGAATATGATCCGTCTTGCGCTGGCTGTGTCGTTCGGACATAAAACGTCTCCTGCGGCAAGTGTAATGGGGGCGATTATCTCCTGTCAAATCCATCTCATCGTTTCCACCTTTCGTTTTGTACTCTAGTTTCCGCTAACTGGCGGCGTGACAAAAGCGGCTGAATAGGGCATCATTGCAAGAAAAGGATCAATTCACTCGCAAGGAGGCCACCATGACAGCCGCTATACAGACCACTATACAAACA
>JALWDV010000413.1 GCA_027036755.1 Anaerolineae bacterium | reverse complement strand
AAAAATCCTTTGCAAACCAGCGGCTCCCTCCCCTGCAAAGGAGCGAAGCGACTGGCGGGGGAGGGCCGGGGAGGGGGCGAAGCTCTGGCGGCCCGGCAGGGAAAGGGAACTAATTTCTAGACGTGTTCTTAGTGGTTTTCGGGTGACAGACCGGTGACGACCTTAGTAGTTACAATAATCCATTCATTAACGAGACGCTTCGCACCCGCCGCCAGCGCCGGGGGATGAAGTCCCCCGGCTAGAAACAGCGCCCCTGTGGGGCTAGCCGAGGTGCGACGCACTTTCCACAAGCCCTGGCTGCGTCCCATTACGTTCTGAAGTTGCCCAGGTGGGACGTTGGGCCAATGCCTGCTCAATGCGCTAAGTAACCGTCTAAAATTTAGTTTCCTTTTTGCGTTCATCGACTGAAGTCGGACTCTTCTGGCCTGTGGCCAGCCCCCTCATCATCTCCCCGCGGGCGGGGGAGAACATCGGAAGGGGATAAAGGGAAGTTATTTCTGGACGTTCACTTAGCGCCTATTTTCACACCTGCGATGAAACTCACCTTTGTCAAACGCTGGCTGCTGGCCGTTATTCCCCTCATTTTTCTGGGGCTGTTCTTCGTTTATCCCATCCTCGCGATTTTCAAGATCAGTCTCTTTCCCGGTGGACGGTTCGACGGAGAGAGTCTGCGGGCGTTGTGGGCAAACCCCTATTACCTGAAAGTCCTCTGGTTCACCTTGTGGCAGGCCGCCCTCAGCACCCTGGGAGCGCTGGCCCTGGGGCTGCCCGCGGCTTTCGTCTTCGCCCGCTTTCGTTTTCCGGGCAAAAAGCTGTTGCGGGCTCTGGTGACCCTGCCCTTTGTCATGCCCACGGTGGTGACCGCCACCGCGTTCATCGCCCTCATCGGGCCGCATGGGCTGGTCAATCAGGCCCTCATGGCGATGTTCCATCTCGAAAAGCCGCCCATCCAGCTCCTGCACACCCTCTGGATTATCCTCATGGCGCACGTTTTCTACAACACTTCGGTGGTGATCCGCATGGTGGGCGGCTTTTGGGCGAATATGGATCCGCGACAGGAGGCTGCGGCCGCTGTGCTGGGCGCGGGCCCGTGGCGACGATTGCGTCACATCACCCTGCCGCTGCTGGCCCCCGCCATTCTCGCGGCCAGTTTGCTGGTTTATCTCTTCAACTTCACCTCTTTCGGCGTGATTTTGATCCTGGGCGGGCCTCGGTTCGCCACCATCGAGGTGGAGGTTTACCGCACCGCGGTGCGCCTGTTCAATCTGCCCGTGGCCGCTGCCCTCTCCATCGTGCAAATGGCTTTCACGCTGACCATGATGGCGATCTACACCCGCTTGCAGCAAAAGATGACCGCGCCTTTGGAGTTTCAGGCCGCGAAGCGCACCCAGCGCCCGCCCCGCACCCGCGGCGAAAAACTGCTGACTTTCGGGGTCTTCGCCCTGCTAGGGATTTTTCTGCTTTCCCCCCTGCTGGCCCTGATTGTCCAATCCTTCACCCTGGGCGACGGCGTCAGCCTGGCCCACTATCAGGCGCTGTTCGTCAATCGCACCGGCTCCATCTTCTTCGTCACGCCCATCGAGGCGGTGCGCAATTCCCTGGTCTTTGCGCTGGTCACCATCCTTTTTTCGGTGTTCATCTCCCTGCCCGCGGCCTACCTGCTGGCTGAATCCGCCCCACGTCGCTTCTCCCTGGCCCGGCTGCTAGATCCCCTGTTCATGCTGCCCCTGGGAACCAGCGCGGTCACCCTGGGCTTTGGCTACATCGTGGCCCTGAGCCATCCGCCCTTGAATCTGCGGGCCAGTCTGCTCATTGTTCCCATCGTCCACACCCTCATCGCCTTTCCCTTTGTGTTGCGGGCCATTCTGCCGGTGCTGCGAGGAATGAATCCTCATCTGCGAGAGGCGGCGCGGATGTTGGGGGCCAACACGACGCGCGTGCTGCGGCACATCGATCTTCCCATCCTGCGGCGCTCATTGCTGGTGGGCGTGGTTTTCGCTTTCACCATCAGCATGGGAGAATTCAGCGCCAGTCTACTGGTCACTCGCCCCCAGTTCCCCACCGTGCCCGTGGCCATCTATCGGTTTTTGGGACAGCCGGGCGTCAGCAATTTCGGGCAGGCCGTGGCCATGAGCGTCATCCTCATGCTGGTGACGGCCACCGGCTATATCGCCATCGAAAACCTGCGCTATGGCGGGGTGGAGGAATTCTGACGGGGTTTCGTTTGGGGGCGCCCTTTTTCGGTTGAAAGGCAGGACGACGCAGGTCGCTCTGCAGTCCGCAAGGCTCAATAGCACGACTTAAGAATGGCTTTCCTGAAAAAAAAGGCCACGAAGACGCGAAGATACGAAGGATCGAAGGAAAAAGAGGCATGGTTCATTCTCATTCAAAACCATCTTTGGCTCCACTGCAAAAAGGTCATTTCACCACGGAGACACGGAGGACACGGAGAAAATAGTGGTAGTTCACAGAGAAATTCCTCTCCAAATCTCACCTTTTTCTTCCTCCGTGCGCTCTGTGCCTCCGTGTTGAAGGTTTTTTCAGTACAGCCATCTTTACAATCTCTCCGTCAAACGTCATCCGTCAAACGTCAAAAAGAGCCTGTTTCGCCACGTTTTGACGTTTGGCGCTTTACGTTTGACGCGCTTTGCCAGGCGTTGACCCTATTGAAATTGTAAAGCTGATGGAAGGACGATCTGAACCATGCCATTTCTTGCAAAAATCTAATGAGAAAAAGGTTGACGAACGCGAGGGACTTGCGTATAATGAAACGGAGTTTAGCACTCCGCCTTTGCGAGTGCTAATAATTTTGCATTACACCCTGACACGGAGGTTGACGACTATGAAACTACGTCCGTTGAGTGACCGAATTGTTGTCAAGCCCATCGAACGCGAAGCCAAAACGGCCAGCGGTATTATCTTGCCTGAATCCGCCCGAGAAAAGCCGCAAGAGGGCGAGATCATTGCGGTCGGGCCTGGCGCCCGCAACGACAAGGGCGAGTTCATGCCTCTGGATATCAAGGTTGGCGACATCGTGCTCTACGCCAAATACGCTGGCACTGAGGTCAAACTGGACGAGGAAAAACTGCTCATCCTGCGCGAAAGCGATATTTTGGCAGTCGTCGAAGAAGAGTGACAAGGTTTTGCAACCAAATCAGCGATCCTTGCATCTAAACATCTGGTGATCAAGAGGTCTTTTCGTTTTCCCAGGCTTCCATCCCATCTACATCTGACATTTCGAAATCAAAATCCAATATAATTCCAACCTAGTTCAAAGGAGAATCCATCATGGCCAAGCAAATTGTTTTCAACGAAGATGCTCGCAAAGAATTGAAAAAAGGCGTTGACGTTCTCGCCAATGCTGTGAAGACCACCCTGGGCCCCAAGGGCCGCAATGTCGCCCTGGACAAGAAATGGGGCGCTCCCACTATCACCCACGACGGCGTTTCCGTCGCCAAGGAAATCGAGCTGGAAGAGCCCTTCGCCAACATGGGCGCCCAGTTGCTGAAAGAAGCCGCCACCAAGACCAATGACGTGGCTGGCGACGGCACCACCACCGCCACCGTGTTGGCTCAGGCCATCGTCACCGAGGGGCTGCGCAACGTGGCTGCTGGCGCCAATCCCATGCTGCTGAAACGCGGCATCGAGAAGGCCACCACCATCGTCTCCGACGCCATCGGCGACATGGCTGTGTCCATCACCACTCACGAGCGCATCGCTGCGGTGGCCGCCATCTCCGCGCAGGATCAGGAGATCGGTGACCTCATCGCCGATGTGATGGACAAGGTCGGCAAAGACGGCGTCATTACCGTGGAAGAGGGCAAGTCCCTGGGTTTCGAGACCGAGTTCGTCGAGGGTATGCAGTTCGATCGCGGTTACCTGAGCCCCTACTTCATCACCGACACCGAGCGCATGGAGGCCATCATCGAGGATCCTTACATCCTCATCCATGACAAGAAGATCAGCGCCGCCCAGGACCTGGTGCCTGTGCTGGAGAAGCTGGTTCAGATCGGCAAGCGCAATCTGGTTATCATCGCCGAGGATGTGGACGGCGAGGCCCTGGCCACGCTGGTGTTGAACAAGCTGCGCGGCGTTTTCAACGTGCTGGCCGTCAAGGCTCCTGGCTTCGGCGATCGGCGCAAGGCCATGCTGCAGGATATTGCCATTCTCACCGGCGGCACGGTCATCACCGAGGAGCTGGGGCGCAAGCTGGACAGCGTCACCATCGAGGATCTGGGCCGGGCCGATCGCGTGATTTCCACCAAGGAAGAGACCACCATCGTGGGCGGCAAGGGCTCCGATGACGCCATTCAGGGCCGCATCAACCAGATTCGCGCCGAGATCGAGAACAGCACCAGCGATTATGATCGCGAGAAGCTGCAAGAGCGCCTGGCCAAGCTGGCGGGCGGCGTCGCCATCATCCGCGTGGGCGCTGGCACCGAGGTCGAGCTGAAAGAGAAGAAGCATCGCGTCGAAGATGCGCTGAGCGCCACCCGCGCGGCCGTGGAAGAGGGCATCGTGCCCGGCGGCGGCGTCACCCTTCTCAAGAGCAGCGAGAAACTGAACGGCGTTATGGATGAGCTGGAAGGCGACATCCGCACCGGCGCACTGATCCTGAAAAAGGCTTTGGTCGAGCCCATGCGCCTGATTGCGGCCAACGCCGGTTATGACGGCGGCGTCATCGTGGAAGAGGTTCGCCGCCGCAACGAGGGCGATGAGCCCATCGGTTTCGATGTGATGAAGGAAGACTTCGTCAACATGCTAGACGCGGGCATCATTGATCCTGCCAAGGTCACCCGCAGCGCGGTGGAGAATGCGGCCAGCATCGCCGCCATGATCCTCACCACCGAGGCCCTCATCACCGATATCCCCGAAAAGGAGCCTGCCATGCCCGCGGGCGCTGGCGACATGGGCATGGGCGGCATGGGCGGCTTCTAAATCTGTCGCTCTGCACCTCTTGCAATACAAACCAAACGCCGTCAGGCCTTCCTGGCGGCGTTTTTTGTTTCCCCGGCTGCCGCACCCCAATCGCCCTTTTTTGCCACGAAGACACGACGGAAACGAAGACACGAAGTTATTCAAAAAAGATTTTATCCGTGTTTTCTCCTATCCGTGTCGAGTGAACAGGGCTACGTTAGCAGTTACATTCTCGCCCTCGGGCTTGAGCTTCAACTCAGGCCCATTTCCTGGCGAAATTGTTTCCACCACTGGGGTAACGTTTCCTCGCTGGGGCCCAGGATGACTTCAGATGCGTAATCGGATAGCGCCGTGCGCTCCATATTGAATTCGATGACTCTGCCGCCTTTTTCGATGGTGTAAAAGGGCAGGTAAGCCGCCGGATAAACCACTGCCGAGGCGCCCACAACCAGAGCGATGTCGGCTTTTTTGAATGCCTGTTCCGCCTGATACAGGATTTGGGGGTTCAGCGCTTCGCCAAACCAGATGATATCGGGGCGGAGCATGGCGTTGCAGCGGGGGCAGCGGGGCGGCAGTTCGGGCAGGGGCGTGCGGCGATCCTCGGCGCGATAGTCGCATTCGGTGCAGCGCACCAGCCAGATGTCGCCATGAAGGTAGAGGATGTTCTTGCTGCCCGCCTCCCGATGCAGACCATCGATGTTTTGCGTCACCAGGGTGAAATGAGGAATCGCCGTTTCCATCTCGGCCAGGGTTTTGTGTGCTGGGTTGGGGCGGGCCCGAGCCATGTTCTGTCGCCGCCAGTCATAAAACTCCCACACCAGTTTGGGGTTTTGGGCGAAGGCTTCGGGCGTAGCCAATTGCTGAGGATGATAGTTGTTCCACAAGCTGTCTGCACCGTCGCGGTAGGTGGGGATTCCGCTGGCCTTGGAAACGCCGGCGCCCGTGAGCACTGCGATTTTTGGCGTTTTCATAGGGTTTTTCCTGGGGGGATGAAAGAAAAAAGCGTGACGGATCGCCTGGACGGGCTCCATCACGCCAGTTGAAAGTCGGCTTATGAACATTGACTCCACTGCAAAAAGGTCATTTCACCACGGAGACACGGAGGACGCGGAGAAAATAGTGGTCGTTCACAGAGAAATTCCTCTTCAAGTCTCACCTTTTTCTTCCTCAGTGCACTCTGTGCCTCCGTGTTGAAGTTTTTTTCAGTACAGCCAACATTGACAAAATAATCCGGTTATAGGCCCGGGGCGCTTCGCTCCTGCCGCTAACGCCGGGAGATGAAGTCCCCCGGCTAGAAACAGCGCCCCTGCGGGGCTAGCCGGATTTATCCGGCGCTGTTTTGTAGCCCGGCGACTTCATCGCCGGGCGGACGTGGCGAACGCCACTATTGCCGATTTAATTTGTGAACATTCATAAGCCGACCTGGAAAACCCGCTTGAGCGGGTTTGACGGGCTACTCGAAAATCCAGCGGTCGACGTCTCGATCCCAGTCCGGGATGTCATCGCCGAACCACAGGCCGATTTCGAAAGCGGCGGTCTCTGGCCCGTCGGAGCCATGCACCAGATTGCGTCCGATCTCGATTCCGAAATCCGCGCGGATTGTGCCTGGCGTCGCATCCGCGGGGTTGGTGGCCCCCATGGTGTTGCGGGCGACAGTGATGGCGTTCGTTCCTTCCAGCACCATGGCAACCACAGGTCCCGAAGTGATGTACTCGATGAGGCCGTCGTAGAAAGGGCGGCCCTTGTGCACGGCGTAGTGCTTTTCGGCCAGTTCACGAGAGACATGCACGAATTTCATATCGACGACTTTCAGACCACGGCGCTCGAACCGGGTGATAATCTCGCCGATAAGTCCGCGTTGCACGCCATCGGGCTTGATCATGACAAATGTGCGTTCCATGTTGTGTTCGACTCCTTTGTTTGTTGAAGATGAATGCGTTTCTTTACCTGCAATTTTGCCATAGGCTCCCCCATTTCGCCCAAGTCCAGGCCCGGTCAAACGTCCCCGGAATCTTCCCCAGCCTCCCCGTTCTGGCGATGGGATAGATACTGCCATCTGGCTGAGTCATCCCAGGCCGGGAGCGTGGCTGGCTCTCGCTGGATTTCATCCTGCGCAACGTCATCGAACCATCGTTCACCATACGCATCGTCGGGAGCTAGGCTGCGAACGGTGCGCAGATAGCGCTCGAAGGGAATCGCTTCATCGTCGAGTTCAAACCCGCAGCGAATGGCGAACCACAGGGCTTTCATGCAGTAAGGCAATTCCACCAGGATGTATTGGGCCACGGCCAGCGCCGCCCGGGGCTGCTTCAAATGGAACAGCGCCTCCATCACCCCCAAGCCCGCATCCATGCGCTGCGGCTGGGCCAGATATCCCTTCCGGTATGCGGCATAGGCCCGCTCCCAATCCTTTTCTCGGGCCGCTACATGCCCGCGGGCGATGGGCGAGTCGCCTGCGTCGGGCCGGAGCAGATCCTGCGCATAAGCTCCCGCCACCTCGGCGTCCGGGTGCATGTCGAGCAGACTCGCCGCATCATGCAGTGCGGTCCACATTTCGCCATCCTCCGGATCTGCGCTCAGCGCCCGTTGCAGCAAGTCCACGCTATCCGCGGTTAGCCCCGCTTCCAGCGCGGCCAGCCCCATCATTTTGTAAGTGAGGAGATGGCGAGGATACGATTGCAGAATATGACGCCCCAGCGCAAATCCCGCCGCGTATCGACGCTCGGAAAACAGGGTTTCCAGTTGGTGGATCAAGTCAGAAAGGAGAACGTCGCTCATATCTCTATCTTACAGGAGCCGGGCCATTCGGGCAAGCGAACGGATGCAGAGGAATGTCATAAAAAAGGCATGGTTCATTCTTATTCAAAATCATCTTTACAATTTCTCCGTCAAACGTCATACATAAAACGTCAAAAAGAGCCTCTTCACCACGCTTTGACGTTTGACGCTTTACGTTTGACGAGCTTTGCCAGGCGTTGACCCTATTGAAATTGTAAAGCTGATGGAAGGACGATCTGAACCATGCCCCTTTTTTCACTCAAACCTGACAGGTTCTTGTAACCTTGGCCGTAGGATGCGTGGTTTTCAGCCAGCAACGAAGCGTGTAAAGTGCTGAATCGCTGCCAAATGAACCTGTCAGGTTAGTTCAAGCGAAAACGACCTTAGCAGTTAACCCCCAACTCATTTCTGCGTCCCCGCGTCACCCCACCCGATAAACAGAGCCCTCCTCGCCCTTCTCCACCATAATCCGCACGGGAAACTGATCCTTCAACTCATCGATGTGGGTGATGACCAAGATCAGCGCAAACTCATCCTTGATCATGTGGATAGCCTCCACCAGATTCTCTCGTCCCTGCGCGTCCTGCGTGCCAAACCCCTCATCGATGAACAACGTTTGCAGGGCCGCGCCCGCGCGGCGAGCCAACAAACGACTAAGCGCAATCCGCAACGCCAGATCCACCCGAAACGCTTCGCCGCCCGAATACAACTCATAGGGCCGGGAGCCAAGCTCGTCCGAGATGATGACATCCAGCGCCTCCTTCAGCCCGCCCGTCTTCTTCTCTTGCTGAGTCTCCAATCGCACATTCATGCGCCCATCGCTGAGCCGGGCCAACAGCCGATTGGCCTCCGCCTCCAGCTCCGGCAGCGCCGCCTCGATGATCATCGCCTGCACGCCATCCCGCCCGAAAGCCTTCTCCAGCACCTGATAACGATGCAGCCGACCCTTCACCTCCGTCAGCGACTCCTCCAGCCGGGCCCGCTGCCGCCGCACCCCCTCCAGCGCCTGCAAACGCTGCTCCGCCGCCACCAACCGGTCATTCGCCTCCTTCCACGCCCGATGCGCCTCATCCGCGGCCTGCTGCGCCTCCCGCCAGGCCGCTTGGGCCTCGGGCAGCCCCTGCGCTGCCTCGGCCAACGCCGCCAGCTCCCGCTCATCCTCCGCCAGCGCCGCGGCTTCACGCTCCCCGCGGGCGGCCAAACGCGCCACCGCAGCCTCGACCTCGGGCAGCCGCTCCTCAGCCCCCTGCACCCGCCGCCACAACTCCTCCGCATCCTGCAAACGCCTGCGCAACCGACGCGCCTGCTCATGCGCCTGCTCGTCATAGATCAACGCTTCCAACTGCTCCCGCACAGCAGTCAATTTTTTTTGGAGATCGGGCCGCACGCCCCCTTCCAAACGAGTCAGGAGGTCCCGCACCGACGTTCTGATCCCGGGCAAAAGCGCAGCCAGCCGCCGGGCCTCCGCCAGCCGATTCTCCAACTCCGCCAACATCCGCCGTCTTTCAGCCAGCCCCGCCAGGCGCTCCCTCAAATCAGCCGACTCCCGTCGCAAACCCTCCTCCTCCTGGGTTAGCGCCTGAATCTGCTGTTGCAACGCCGCCGCCTGCTCCGCCAGCGACGCCTCATCCCCCTCATAATCCTCCAGACGGGCCTGCAAAGCAGCCAACTGATTGCGCAGCCCCGGCAAACGACGCAACTCGAACGCGGCCTCATCGATAGCCGCCTTCAGCGCCTTCTCCTCCTGCGCCATCTCCGTCAACGAAGCCTGCACCTCCCTGTACTGCTCCCGCAGCGCGGCCAGCGTTTGCTCATACTCCTGCAACACATGCTCCCGGCCCGTCTCTCCCAGCGGACGCCGACACACCGGGCATGAATCCGTCTCTCCCCGCTCCAGCAGCGCCCGGCGTTCATTCAAATCATCCGCCTCCCGCTTGATGCGCTCCAACTCGTGACGGGCCTGCTGCATCAGCACCCGCAGCTCCGAAAGACGCGTCCGCCGCGCCTGATTCTCCGCGTCCAGCGCCTCCAGCCGGGCCAACTCCTCCTGCAACGAAGCCCGCTTGGCCTCCAGCTCGGGCAGCGCCGCCAGCAACTTTTGCAGCCGCTCCAACTCGCGGCGGGCCTGCTGCACCTCCGCCGCGATCTGCGCCAAACGCCCGGCATGGGCCCGCTCCGCCCGCGCCATTTGCTCCAACGCCGCCACATCCTCCTGCAGCGCCGCGGTCCGCGCCTCCAGCTCCGGCAGACTCTCGACAGCCTCCTCCGCCTCCTGCAACTGCCGCTTCTTCAGCGCCAGATCCGTTTCCAGCAGCGCCCGCTCCCGCTCGATAGCCTGCTCCAGCGCCCGCTCCTCCCGCTCCAGCGGACGCCGCTGCGTCAACACCTGATTCCAACGCGCATCCTCGGCCTCGGCCTGCTGCAACCTGCGATACCCCTCCGCCGCCTCCTCTTTCTGCGCCAACAGCGCCCGAATCGCGGCCAGACGCTCCCTGGCCCGGGCCAGCTCCTCCTCCGTCTGCGCCCGCTCCACCCGCGCCCGCGCCACCCGGCGGGCCAGCTTTTTGCGGGCCTCCTCCTTATTCGTCAGGTCTTGCAACGTCCTCTGAGCCTCGAGCATGGCCCGGGCCGCAGACTCCCGCGTCAGACGGGTTTCCAGCTCCGCCACCCTGGCCTGCCGAATAGCCTCCTCATACGCCTGCTGCTGCGTCAACTCAGCGCGCAACTCGCTCAACCGCCCCTCCAATCGATCCACCTCCCGCTGAAGCTCCTTCGCCATCTCCCGCGCCCGGATCGCGTAGCGATCATACCGGGCGAGATTCAGCGCCTTGCCCAGGATATTCTTGCGCTTGCCCGGCGTGGCCGACGTAAACGCATCCGCCTCGCCCTGCTTCAGAAACGCGGTGTGCACAAAGGTCTCATAATCCATGCGCAGGATCTCCTCGATCTTGCGCTGAGTGGCCCGGGCGCCGCTTTCGGTCAGAGGCTGCCATCGCGCCTCCCCCTCATCCCAGATGAACAGATCCAGTCGGGGCTTACTGCTCTTGCCCCGTCGATACCGCTTGCGCTCGACTCGATACAACTGTTCGCCCAGATAAAACTCGAAATCCACCATCATCTCGGCGCTGCCCAGGTGCATGAGATCATCATCCGCGGCCCGGGCCTTGCCCCACAGCGCCCAGGTGATAGCATCCAACAGCGCCGACTTGCCATGCCCGTTTTGTCCGATGAGCACAGCCAGGTGCATTTCCGAAAAATCCAGAGGCTCTTGCGGAGACTTGTAGCTGA
Source organism: Anaerolineae bacterium (assembly GCA_027036755.1). Lineage (GTDB taxonomy): Bacteria > Chloroflexota > Anaerolineae > J102 > J102 > M2005. The sequence continues at coordinate 592 of JALWDV010000413.1, read as the reverse complement.
GAAAATTTTGCAAAGAGAGTTTGTGCGGTATCATTGACCAGACGCCTCGAAAGCAGAACGGTAACTGCTAAGGTCGTTTTCGCTTGAACTAACCTGACAGGTTCATTTGGCAGCAATTCAGAGCCTTGCACGCTTCGTTGCTGGCTGAAAAGCGCACATCTTACCGCCAAGGTTACGAGAACCTGTCAGGTTTGAGTGGAAAAAGACAACCAACTGGCATACGTTAGCAGTTACGCAGAATGAGAGACATGGTCGGAAATAGCTGCCATGCAGCGTGTTTTCGCCTGCGAGGCCTCCTCCCCGGCCCTCCCCCGCCAGTCGCTTCGCTCCTTTGCAGGGGAGGGAGCCGCTGGCGTGCAAATTTGTGTGGCGTACCAGCATCTCCTCCCCCTGTGAGGCGACAGCCGGACGGGGGAGGTCGGGAGGGGGCAGTGGGCCAAAACATCAGCCCTATTTCCGATAATGTCCTATGTCAAGGAACGCCGAGACGTTCCTGAAAGTAACTATCTTGACAATGTCACATTACGTCATTCAGCAATTTCAAATTTAGAATCCGCAAGCGGAAAGGAGGCGCTTTCACCCCTCCCGGCCC
>JALWDV010000412.1 GCA_027036755.1 Anaerolineae bacterium | reverse complement strand
ACGTCACATAACGCTACATATAGCCACATAGCGCAAAATGACGCCACATAACGCCACATAACGCCGCATGACGCCACATAACGCCACATAACGCCACCTAACGCCACATTACGTCACGTAACGCCAGAAAACGCCACATGACGCCACATTACGCCACATAGCGCCACATAACGCCAAATAACGCCACATAACGCCAAAAGACGGCACATCGCGCCACATAACGCCAGAAAACGCCACATAACGCCACATATCGCCACATAACGCCACAAAACGCCACATAACGCCACATGTCGCCAAATTACGCCATGTTCCGCCACGTAACGCTACATAACGCCACATAACGCCACATAACGCCACATAACGCTACAAATCGCCATATATCGCCCCACAGCGCCAAATAACGCTACATAACGCCAAATTACGTCACATAACGCCAGAAAACGACACATAACGCCACATAACGCCAAATAACGCCACATAACGCCAAAAGACGGCACATCGCGCTACATAACGCCACAAAACGCCACATAACGCCACATATCGCCACATAACGCCACATAACGCCACATAACCTCACACAACGCTACATATAGCCACATAGCGCAAAATGACGCCACATAACGCCACATAACGCCGCATGACGCCACATAACGCCACATAACATCACATAACGTCACATAACTCTATAGAACGTCTCATCACGTCACCTAATGCCACATATCGCCAAATAACGGCACAAAACGCAAACAAAACCCACATAACGCCACATAACGCCAAATACCGCCACATATCGCCACATAACGCCACATATCGTCACATATCGTCACATAACGCCAGATAACGTCTCATCACATCACTTAACGCCACATAACGCCACATAACGCTACATAAGGCCACTTTACGCAATATAACACCTGAAAACGCCACATAACGCCACATATCGCCAAATTACGCCATGTACCGCCACATAACGCCACATAACGCCACATAACGCCACATAACGCCACATAACGCTACAAAGCGCCACAAAACGCCACAAAACGCCATATATCGCCCCATAGCGCCACATAACGCCACAAAACGCTATATATCGCCCCATAGCGCCACATAACGCCACATAGCCTAACATAACGTCACATAGCGCCAGAGAA
>JALWDV010000411.1 GCA_027036755.1 Anaerolineae bacterium | reverse complement strand
AAAGCAGCAACACAGCTTCGCGTCGGGAATATCCCATTTTGACCAATCGATGCGAGAGATGATCCCTGCCCGGCGTGGTGAAAGGGTTTTTGCTCCGGCGCAGGCGGGAGATGATGACCAGGGATGTGTCAAAAATGGGAACGCCCAGCACCAGAACCGGCGCCATCCAGGTGACTGCGGGAATGTTGGAGGGAAAACGCAGCTTGATGCCCACTGCGGCCAGCACGAATCCGAGAAACAAGCTTCCGGTGTCGCCCATGAAGATGCTGGCGGGGTTGAAGTTGTAGAAGAGGAAGCCGATGCAGGCTCCCAACAGGGCGGCGGTCAACGCCCCCACCAGATATTGGTGCGAAAGCGCGGCCAAAAGCAGAAAATAGGCGCTGGCCATGCCCGCCACGCCCGCGGAGAGGCCATCCATGTTGTCCAGAAAGTTGACCGCGTTGGTGATGAACAGCACCCAGAGGATGGTGACGATGATGTTCAGCGCGGGGGAGTGGAAGATGGACACCTTCACCCCGGTCATGATCAACACCAGCGTCGGGATCATCTGGCCCAGGAGTTTGGCCCAGGCGGACAAAGGGGTGCGGTCATCCCACAGGCCCAAAAACGAGATGAGAGAAGCGCCAATGACAATGCCCGCCACCTGATGCACGTAGAATTTATCGCCGAAGATGATCAGCGCCAGCAGCACCGCGGCGTAAATGGACGCGCCGCCCAGCAGAGGCGTGGGCGACAGGTGAGATTTCCGCTGCGATGGCTTATCTATCATGTTGGTGCGCACGGCCAGGCGTCGGGCGACGGGCGTCGCCGCCAGGGTCAGCGTCAGAGCGGCGGTGAAGATGAGCATGATCTGGGTGAGCATGATCCGATGGCTATTTGCCCTGGGCCTTTTCGAGTTGGTCGATGAGCGCCTGGATGGCGGGTTTTTGAGATTCGGGCGCGACTTCGAGGGCCTGGCGGGCGTAAGGGAGCGCTTCGTCATACGCTCCCAACTTTTGATAAAGCAAGGCCAGGTTCTGCAAGGCGCTGAGATCGTTGGGACGCAGCGCCAGCACCTTCTGGTTGGCGTCGATGGCTTCCTGGATGCGGCCCAATTTGGCCAGCGCATACGCCATGCCGCTGTATCCGCGCGGGTCTTTGGGCTCCAGCTC
>JALWDV010000410.1 GCA_027036755.1 Anaerolineae bacterium | reverse complement strand
TGACGCCGTAACTGTTGGGCGCATCGCCGAAATCAAGAAGCGCAGTGGGAGCAAAGACGCAGCGGGCGCCATCATTCTTTCTGGTAGAGGGGCCCTGGGTGAAGAAAGTCGCTGTGGGATCAAGGTTATTGGGATCGCGTAAATCGATGCGATAGATCTTTCCTGTGCTGTTGTTGCTTACATAAAAATAGCCATTTTTGTCAAAATACACTGCACCAAAAGCGTATGGGTCGGTGATGCCGGTATCTCCCAAATCGGTCACATCTTTCGTGTTTAGATCAACCTGAATCAAATGTTTTGTTTTGCTGACGCCGTACAACTTGCCATCGACAGCATTGAACGCCCAATCAGCGACCTCTGTTCTTGCCTTCAGGACGTCGGTTCTGACGAGGGTCAGGTACGTTGTCCGCTGTGGATTGACATCGACAACCCAAACGTTTTTGCCTCTTTTGTTCAGATACAGGTAGCCATCGATAGAGATGTCGCCAGCATTGGCCTTGACGTCGCCAAGTCCTTGCACGGCAAGGCTGGTGATGTTGAAGTCGCTATCGATGACGGTAATGCGGCCTTGATTGGTGTGATCATAGCCGATGACATAATTGTTCAGGAGATTGAAACCGATGCCATTTGTGTAGGTGCTCCATTGATTAGTGAATAGCGTGCTGTTGCCGGTGACCAGATCGACGCCGTATAGGTCTGAGGGTTGGTTCTGCGTTAAGAAGGCGTCGCTGGGGCAGGTTACAAAGGGCGGGCTGTGAAAATCGCCGAAGTTTTGGTTGGTTAGATCCACGCCCGCCAATGTGACATCGATCCTGTTTGGGGTGGAGGAGCCAAAATTTTGCGGGTCGGCGATGGAGCCGAGGGTGACGGTGCTTGTGTTCGGATTGGCTATGCTTTCTGTTGGCGGGCAGGCGGCGGGGCTTGGAGTGGTTTCGCCCGCGGTTTCGTAGATGCGATAATCCCCCAGACTCAAACCGGTGAAGGCGTAATCGCCGTTTTCGTTCGTGGTCACGCTTTGGCAAGCGCCCGATGACACGTTGTAAAGAACGATGGTGATGTTGGGGATGCCTGGCTCCCCGCTATCGGGCGCGCCATTGGTGTTGAGATCGTTCCAGAGGCGTCCTGAAATGCTTCCGCCCTGGGCGTGGATTACGACTGATCCCGAAAAAATGGAGATGATCATGGCGGCGCATGCTGACAGGAATAGTCCATTGAGTAGGATTTGTTTTAGGCGCACTGTCTCCCCCTGATCTAAAATTCAAGCCGTGAGTACAGCGCCTGCGAGTTGGAAGAGTTCGCAGAATTATCGAGCGCCTGCACTAACGGCCTCAAAAATATCATGGCTTTTCGAGGCGTAAAGTCGCGTAGGTTGGCGTAACTGTCAAGGTGGTTAGCCCCAATCGTCTTCTTTTGCCACGAAGACGCGACGGAAACGAAGACACGAAGTCATTCAAAAAAGATTTGGGTGCGTCCTTTTTCGGTTGAAGCGTTTGCCACGTCCGCCCGGCGATGAAGTCGCCGGGCTACAAAACAGCGCCGGATAAATCCGGCTAGCCCCGCAGGGGCGCTGTTTCTAGCCGGGGGACTTCATCCCCCGGCGCTGGCCACGGGCGCGAAGCGCCCCGTTAATGAATGGATTATTTTAACTTTCCAACTCATTTGGGACGCACCCAAAAGATTTTATCCGTGTTTCCGCCTATCCGTGTCGAATGAACAGGGCCGCGTTAGCAGTTACAGGTTAGCAGTTATTTTTGGTCATTGAGCCAGAAAATTTGCGTAAATCTGTCGCATCCGCGTTATCTGCGGCGAATCCCACGGGAGTGTGACGCGAGATTCGATTTGACGAGGCCAAGGTGCATAACAGCCTCTAGGCCCGAGACAGGATGCCCGCGAGAAATTCGGCAGGATGGAGCAAGACCGGACCCGCTTCGGCCCGGCAATAGGGCTGAAGCTGCAGCAGGCATCCCGGTTCATTGATTAGAATAACATCCAACCGGCGGCGGCGCAACACCGCAGCCTGGCTTTCGGCAATGGCCCGGGCAAGGTGAGGATGGCGACGGCTTAGATCGTGGCTGAAGCTGCAACAGTCGCTCAGGCTGTCCACCAGAGTCAGGCCCGGGATGGCCGCGATCATCTCCCGAAAATCGTCGCTAAACCCGCGCGAGCAAGAATCCAGCAGCAGCGCCCGGCCCGAAAACCGAAGTTTGGGCAGCAAAACGTCCTGTTCGTCCGCCACTGCGTCGCTCCACAGGCGGGTTTTGCGGGCCAGAGCCTGTGCGCCGCCCGCCTCTGCATCATCGGCCAGCAGTTCGGGGATGCGCCGGGTGAGCATGATCAGGCACGCGGCCGAGGGCGTGAGCACGACATCCGCTTCGCGGAAAAGCTGCACGGTGCGCCGGGCCGCATCGCGAGCCGCGTCATCGAAGCCCGCCTCCCACGCAGGCAGTCCGCAGCAGGTTTGCCCCCTGGGGATGGTCTGCTCCCAGCCCAGCGCGTCTCCCACCGCGCGCATGGCCCGCAGCAGTTTGGGGCGGCGGGCCTGAACCAGGCAGGGGACGTGGAGGGAGATCATCATTGTCAATGGCTAATTGTCAATGAGGCGAACGAAGCGGCGTTTGCCCTTTTGCAGCACCATGCCCTTGGGGCCCGGCTGGGGATGCAGGCTGAAATCGTTGACCACTTCGCCATTCAGGCGCACGCCGCGGCCCTTGATGTCGCGCTTGGCTTCGCCCTTGCTTTTGGCAAAGCCCGCGCGCACCAGCAGGTCCGCCACCGTGTCGTCGGGCCCGACCGTCAGCTCGGGCATGTCCTCGGGCAGCTCCTTCTTCTGGATGGTGCGGATGAAGTAGGCTTCGGCTCGCTGCGCGTCTGCGGGCGAGTGGAAGATGCTGACGATCTCCCGGGCCAGCATCATCTTCATGTCCCGGGGATGCAGCTTGCCCGCTTCCAGCTCCGCGAAAAGACGATCGATCTCCTCGGGATGCCAGCGGGTGACCAGCTCAGCGTAGTTGCGCATGGCGCTATCGGGAATGGACATGACCTTGCCATACATCTGCTCGGGCGGCTCGGTGATGCCGATGTAGTTGCCCGTGCTCTTGCTCATGCGCTCGACGCCGTCGGTGCCCACCAGGATGGGCATGGTCAGCGCGATCTGCGGGCGCAGGCCAAAAGCCTCCATCAGCTTGCGCCCGGCCATCAGGTTGAAGAGCTGATCGGTGCCGCCGAGCTGGACGTCGGTTTTCAGCGCCACTGCGTCATAGCCCTGCATCAGCGCATAGAAGAATTCGTGCAGCCAGATGGGCGCGCCCGACGCGTAGCGTTTGGAGAAGTTGTCTCGGGCCAGGAACTGCTGCACGGTGAAGTTGCTGGCCAGGCCGATGACATCCTGGAAGGTGAGCTTGCTCAGCCATTCGTGATTATAGCGCACCTCGGTTTTTTCCGCATCCAGCACCTTGAACGCCTGCTGGATGTAGGTCTGGGCCTTTTGCATGGCTTCTTCCAGGGTCTGCTGGGGCCGGGCGCTGTCCTTGTCGCTGGGGTCGCCCACAATGCCCGTGAAGGTGCCGATGAGAAAGATGGCCTGATGGCCCAGATCCTGGAACTGGCGCAGTTTGCGCATGGTCACCGTGTGGCCCAGGTGCAGGTCGGGCGAGGTGGGATCGTAGCCGC
>JALWDV010000409.1 GCA_027036755.1 Anaerolineae bacterium | reverse complement strand
GGGTGAAAGCGCCTCCTTTCCGCTTGCGGATTCTAAATTTGACATTGATGAATGACGTAATGTGACATTGTCAAGGTAGTTACCAGATGACGCAGAAAAAGCCGATTCGCGCAGATAAAAACAGATAAAATCACAACATGCTCCCCTGCGTCATTTCGAGGGAGCGAAGTGACCGAGAAATCCCCTTGCTGCCGAGAGGATAATAAAGGATTTTCGTCCTTATCGGCGTGCTGCTACTTATGACGCCTGTTTTGTGACAATTTGTTGTAGTTTTCATAGCAACGGGAGGGGGCATTACAGAAGTGCGGGGAAGATGGGGTTATGGTGGGATAGACTCGACATTTACTTTCCATATCTTCGTAACTGCTAACGTATCCCGGTTAACAAAACACAAGGGGCGCAAAGGCATTAAGAACACGAAGAAAAAATGGTGACTGCTCAGGTAGCCTGATTCGGCCTGGAAAATGTCTTGCCACGAAGGCTCGAAGGAACGAAGACACGAAGAAAATCCTTATTTCTCACCCTTCGCGCCTTCGTGTCGTCGTGGTTTTTGGCCTTGCTACGTTAGTAGTTACAAAAAAATGTATAAATTTCCCTTTGTGCCTTTGTGTCTTAGTGTTCTTGGTGGTTTTCGGGTGACCTTAGTAGTTACCATTTTTCACTCACCAAGAGGTGCATCATGCAAAAGACCTTGACCATTCCCACCATCACCTGCAACCACTGCCTCATGTCCATCAAGCGCGAACTCGGCTTTGTGGATGGCGTCGATTATGTGGACGGCAACGTGGGCGCCAAAACCGTGCTCGTTACCTACACAGATGACGCGGCGCTGGATCAGGCCCGGGCCATGCTGGCCGAAGCAGGCTACGCGCCCACCAATTGAACCAACGCCCGTTGCAGACTCGCCCAACGTTGGCGTTGCGAACCTTCAGCAACCACCGATTACGCTATTCCCCTGGCAAACTCTATGACAACAGCCCCACCTCCTTCATCATCCCAAACGAAAACCCAGGTCGTGCTGCCCATCGAGGGTATGACCTGCGCCAACTGCGTCCTCACCATCGAACGGAATCTGAAACGGCTTCCGGGCGTGGAGGATGTGGCGGTGAATCTGGCCACCGAAAAGGCCAGCGTCGTCTACAATCCCGCCATGCTCGATATCTCCGAGGTGAAGGACCTGGTGGAAGACCTGGGCTATCATGTCATCGAGACCGAAGGATTGGATGAGGATGCCGGGGTGGACGCGGAGCGTCGGGCCCGGGAAGCCGAGATGGCCCGCCAACGCAGGCTCCTCATCACCGGCGTTGCCTTCACCCTGCCCCTGTTCCTGCTTTCGATGGGCCGGGATTTCGGGCTGCTGGGCCCGTGGGCGAATGCGCCCTGGGTCAACTGGCTGATGTTCGTCCTGGCCACCCCCGTGCAATTTTACGTGGGCAAGGATTATTACACTGGCGGCTGGAAGGCGCTGAAGCATGGCGCGCCCAACATGGACGTGCTCATCGCCATGGGCTCCTCGGCCGCTTATTTTTACAGCGTGGCCGTGCTGCTGGCTCCGGTTTTGGGGCTGGCGGGATTAGGCGGGCATGTCTATTTCGAGACCGCCGCGGTCATCATCACCCTGATCCGCGTGGGCAAATATCTTGAGGCCCGGGCCAAGGGCGCGACCTCCGAGGCCATTCGGGCGCTGATGGCGCTGCGGCCCAAGACCGCGACCATCGAACGGGACGGCCAGGAGCTGGAAGTTCCCATCTCGCAGGTGCGGGTGGGCGACATCGTGGTCGTTCGCCCCGGCCAGCGCATCCCGGTGGATGGCGTGGTGATTTCGGGCGCCAGCGCCGTGGATGAATCCATGCTCACGGGCGAAAGCATTCCCGTGGACAAATTGCCCGGCGATCAGGTCATCGGGGCCACCATCAACAAACAGGGGCTGCTGCGCATTCGGGCGACTCGCGTGGGCAAGGAAACCGCGCTGGCCCAGATCATCCGCCTGGTGGAGGAAACCCAGGGCTCGAAAGCGCCCATTCAGAAGCTGGCCGACCGGGTGGCGGGCGTGTTCGTGCCCGTGGTCATCAGCATTGCTGCGGTCACCTTCCTGGTGTGGTATTTCGCCCTGGGCGCTGGCTTCACGACTGCGCTGATCAACGGGGTGGCGGTGCTGGTCATCTCCTGCCCCTGCGCTCTGGGCCTGGCCACGCCCACGGCCATCATGGTGGGCACGGGCCGCGGGGCCAAGATGGGCATTCTTTTCAAGAACAGCGAGGCTCTGGAAACCGCGCACAAGCTCGACGCCATCGTGCTGGATAAAACCGGCACCCTGACCGAGGGTAAACCGGCCCTGACCGACATCATTCCTGCCGCGGGATGGACGCCCCCCGCCATCGCGGCCGAGCTTGCGTCCGAGGACGCACTGCTGGCCCTGGCCGCCAGCGCCGAGCATGGCTCCGAGCATCCTCTGGGCGAGGCCATCGTGGCTGCGGCCAAGGCGCGCGGGCTGCCCCTGTATGCGGCCACCGATTTCGAGGCGGTGACCGGCGCAGGCGTGCTGGCCACTGTCGCAGGCGTCAACATCTTGGTAGGCAAGCTGAACCCCGCCCGGGCGGCGGATGCCACCGACGACGCCCGGGCGCAGTTGGAAAGCCAGGGCAAGACTGTGATGTTCGTTCAGGTGGATGGCCGCTTCGCGGGCATGATCGCAGTGGCGGACAGCATCAAGGCCAACGCTCGAGAGGCCGTGGCCAAGCTCCATGAACTGGGCCTGGAGGCGGTGATGATGACAGGCGACAATGCCCGCACTGCCGCGGTCATCGCCGAGCAAGCGGGCGTGGACCGGGTGCTGGCCGAGGTGCTGCCCCAGGATAAGGCCGAAGAGGTCAAGCGCCTGCAGGCAGAGGGGCGGCTGGTGGGCATGGTGGGCGATGGCATCAACGACGCGCCGGCTCTGGCCCAGGCCGATGTGGGCGTGGCCATGGGCACGGGCGCTGATGTGGCCATGGAGACCGCGGACATCACCCTCATCGGCGGTGATCTGATGGGCCTGTATCGGGCGCTGAAGCTGAGCAAGGGAACCATGCGCACCATCAAGCAGAACCTGTTTTGGGCCTTCATTTACAATATCATCGGCATTCCCCTGGCGGCCGCGGGCCTGCTCAACCCCATCATCGCCGCGGGCGCCATGGCCTTCAGCAGTATTTTCGTGGTCACCAACTCGCTGCGGCTGCGGGGCTTCAAACTGGCATGAGCCAGATGTGGTCAAAGACTTCGGAGGTCTCGCCAGACCTCCGAAGTCTCGCGCGCGGCGCGCCACCGCTCCCCGTGAAATCCGGCTGAACCCTTTGCCATCGTTGACCCAAATCCGGCAATTCCGCATTCAGGCGGCTGTGGCGCGCATCCCCAGACCTCGGAGGTCTGCGCAGACCTCCGAGGTCTCGCGCTGGCGCGAGGGCCGGGGTGGGGGCGAAGCTCTGGCTCCCCGACAGAGAAAGAGAACCGGTTCTTTTTGATTTGGGTGCGTCCTATTTCGGTTGAAGAAACAGCAACGCCGCCAGCGCCGGGGGATAAAGTCCCCCGGCTAGAAACAGCGCCCCTTCGGGGCTAGCCGGATTTATCCGGCGCTGTTTTGTAGCCCGGCGACTTCATCGCCGGGCGGCGGTTGGTCACGAAGATCGAGACTTT
>JALWDV010000408.1 GCA_027036755.1 Anaerolineae bacterium | reverse complement strand
CGCCTACGCCGGCGCCGAGGGCCACATCGGCGGCTGCAGCCCCACCGCCCCAGATCAACGCATTTCATCTGGAGCAGGATCTCATTGACATCTATCAGAAATCCGCACCATCGGTGGTGAACATCACCACCCAAATCTTGCGCACTGATTTCTTCTGGGGCGCTGTGCCCGAAGAAGGCTCGGGCTCCGGCTTCGTGTGGGATGATCAGGGACATGTCATCACCAACTACCACGTCGTCGAAGACGCGCACAGCATTCAGGTGAGCTTTGCGCCCGGCGTGGTTCTGCCCGCCAAAGTGGTGGGAGCGGACCCGGCCAACGATCTGGCCGTCATCCAGGTGGAAAACCCGCCTGCGGACGTCAACCCGCTGCCCCGGGGCGATTCCGACGCCTTGCAGGTGGGGCAGATCGTCGTCGCCATCGGCAACCCCTTTGGCCGCTTCCAGCGCACCATGACATCGGGCATCATCAGCGCCCTGGATCGCACCATCAAGGTGCAGGAAGGCCGGGTGCTGCGAAAAATCATCCAGACCGACGCGGACATCAACCACGGCAACTCGGGCGGCCCTCTCATCGACTCCTCGGGCCAAGTCGTCGGCGTCATTTCCGCCATCTACTCGCCCACCGGAGCCAACGCGGGCGTGGGCCTGGCCATCCCCATCAACAAGGCCAAACGCGTGGCCCCCGTCCTCATCGAAAAAGGCCGTTTCGCTCATCCCTGGCTGGGCGTCGAGCATCTGGGCTACGAGATCACCTCCTATCTGGCCCAGCGCCTGAACCTGCCCGTGGAGCACGGCCTGCTCGTCGCCAAAATCTATGAGGATTCCCCGGCCCTGAAAGCGGGCGTCCGACCCGCCAACGACGAAGTCATTCTGGGCAACTACCGCTATCTCATCGGCGGCGACATCATCACAGCCATCGACGGCGTTCCGCTGAACACCTGGGAAGACCTGGACGCGTATCTGCAAGAAGACGCGGAGGTGGGCCAGACCGTCACCCTGGACATCATCCGGGATGGCCGCCCCATGCAGATTCAGGCGACCCTGGGCGAAGAGCCGTAAGTTGGGCGCGTCCAAACAGCGCCGGATAAATCCGGCTAGCCCCGAAGGGGCGCTGTTTCTAGCCGGGGGACTTCACCCCCCGGCGCTGGCGGCGGGCGCTGACTCGACAGATTCTCCATCTCGTCCCTTGCGAGATATAATCGAAAACAAAACATCCTCCCCTCCCCCATTTTTCATAAATCGCGCCATGACTCTACTCATTCGCAACGGCATCCTCGTCACCGAACTCGAAACCTTCTCCGCCGACATCCTGGTCGAGGGCGAACGCATCGCGGCCATCGGCCAGAACCTGCCCGCGCCCGCCGACGCGGAGATCATCGACGCCGCGGGCTGCTACGTGCTGCCCGGCGTCATCGATCCCCACGTGCACATCCAGCTCGACACCGGCGTCTTTCGCACCGCAGACGACTGGGAGACGGGCACGGCCACGGCCGCGCTGGGCGGCGTGACCACGGTCATCGACTTCGCCACCCAGTTTCCGCACCAAACCGCCAAAGAAGGCGTCGCCGCCCGGCACCGCGAAGCGCTGGGGCTGGAGACCGCCGATCTCGATCAGCTCGCCTCCTCCCCGCCGCAGACGCCCCATCCGCCCTACATCGACTACGCCCTGCACTGTATGCTCACCGTCCTGCCCGATGAAGACGACGAGCTGGACGCGTGGATGCAAGACCTGAAAGACGCGGGCGTCAGCGCCATCAAAATATACTCCACCTATCGTCCCAACTATTACCAGAACGACGCGGAACTGCTGCGCTCCATGCGGGCCGCGGCCAGGGCCGATCTGGTGGTGATGCTTCATGCCGAAAACGACGCCATCGTCAGCGACGCCACCCAGCGGCTGGTGGCCGCGGGCAAGACCGATCTCAGCTATCATGGCAAGGCCCGGCCCGGCTTCGCCGAAGTCGAGGCCGCCCACCGGGCGCTCTTCCTGGCCGATCAGGCCCGGGCCGAGCTCTACATCGTCCACAACTCCATGGGCCGCACCGTAGAGCTCATCGACGAAGCCCGACGGCGGGGCCAGCGAGTATGGTCCGAGACCTGCCCCCAATATCTGCTGATGAACGAAACCCGCTACGAAGGGGATGACGCCTGGCGCTACATCATGCAGCCGCCCCTGCGCGATTCCTACCAGCCCCCTCATCTCTGGCAACTGTTGGCCACCGGCGCGGTTCAATCCTTGGGGACCGATCATTGCGACTACACCCAGGCGCAAAAACTGGGCCTGCGGCCCCTCCGTGACGCGGCGCTCCAGGCGACGCTTTCGACGCTCAGCCATCTGGAGCGAGACGTCATCATCGCCCGTTTCGGCTTTTTCGACGGGCGTCCGCGCACCCAGGCCGAAACAGCCCACTATCTGAACATCCCCCTGGAGCAGGTGCAGGAAGCGGAGCTTGCGGCCTTCACCCGGTCGCCCGAGCTGCCCGAACTGGCCATGAACCACATCCAGGACTTGCAGCGCCTCGATTCATCCACCATCCAGCCCCAATTGCCCTTCACCCAGACTCCGGGCGGGCTGCCGGGCCTGCAAACCGCCCTGCCCCTGATGATCACCTACGGCGTCATGCCGGGGCACATCACCTGGCCCGACCTGGTGCGGGTGATGAGCGCCAACCCCGCCCGCATCTTCCGGCTGGATCATCGCAAAGGCGCACTGCGCCCGGGCCTGGACGCCGACATCGTCATCTACGATCCCGAAGGCGAAGACGTCATCACCGACGGCGAACAGGCCACCATCGGCGGCTTCACGCCCTACAAAGGCATGACCGTCATCGGCCGCGTGCGCGAAACCATCGTGCGGGGCCAGCCCATCGTGCGGGATGGCGAGCTGGTCGGGCCCCGGGGTTGGGGCAAATACGTCCCATCCAAAAGTTAAAGCGATGTGCGCCGCGACCATCTCATTGGCTGCACTGAAAAAATCTTCAACACGGAGGCACAGAGCGCACGGAGGAAGAAAAAGGTGAGATTTGGAGAGGAATTTCTCTGTGAACGACCACTATTTTCTCCGTGTCCTCCGCGTCTCCGTGGTGAAATGACCTTTTTGCAGTAGAGTCCTCATTTCATCCGCAACAGCCGCAGCCCGTTGAGCACCACCACCAGGGTGCTGCCTTCGTGTCCCACCACGGCGACGGGCAGCGAAAGATCCCGGACGAAAGCGGCCAGCACCAACAACGCCATCACGCCCAAAGCGATGGCGAAATTCTGGATGATGATGGTTCGGGCCTTGCGGGCCAGAGTGAAGGTGAAGGGGATTTTGCTCAGATCGTCAGACATGAGCACGATGTCCGCGGTCTCCATGGCCACATCCGCGCCGGCTGCGCCCATGGCCATGCCCACGTCGGCCAGGGCCAGGGCGGGGGCGTCGTTGACGCCATCGCCCACCATGATGACCGGGCCTTCTTCTTGCAGTTTTCGCACCACATCCACCTTGTCGGTGGGCAGCAACTCGGCGTACACTTCATCCACGCCCAACCGGCGGGCGATGCTTTCGGCCACGGGCTTGTAATCGCCCGTAAGCATGGCGATGCGTTTGACGCCTATCTTGCGCAATGCGGCGATGGTTTCGGCCGCGTTGGCCCGGGGCAGATCCGCCACAGCGATGACGCCCAGCACATGGTC
>JALWDV010000406.1 GCA_027036755.1 Anaerolineae bacterium | reverse complement strand
GGGGTGGGGGCCAAGTCCAGCGACCAAGGCTGCAAAACTGACGAACGCTGTCTTGAACGTTGGCTCAGCAGGTCTACCTTGTAGTTACGTCATCTGCGTTCTATTTACGAAACTGAGGATGCGGCGTTGAACGGATTTGCAGCGGGCGTAATTCGTAATCCGTAATCCGTAAAATCGTCACGCATCACGCATCACGCCACCACTACTTCCACGACCAGGTAGTGCCGTCGCGCGTGTCCTCCAGCGCGACGCCCAGCTCTGCCAGGCGATCCCGCACCAGGTCGGCCAGGGCCCATTGTTTGGCCTTGCGCAATTCGCTGCGCACCTCCACCAGCAGATCGATGAAGGGTTCGGCGTCGGATTTTGCGGCCGCCTTGGGCTGCAAACGCAGGCCCAGCACGCCCGTCAGCTCCTTGAACGTCGCCTGGGCCTGCTCGAAAGGCTCGCCGCCCACCCCCGCATCCCGGGCCGTGTTGATGGCCTTGACCAGATCGTAGAGATGGCCCAGCGCTGCCGCGGTGTTGAAATCATCATCCATGGCCGCTTCGAAGCGCTCTTTGGCCGTCCTGGCCGCTTCCAGCAGCGCATCCGCCTCCGGGCCTTCGGTTTTATCGCCCACGGGCGGACGCAACGCGCCCAGCAGTCGTTGCAGGCCTTTCTCCGCCTGCTCGACCACGGAATCATCGTAGACCAGGGGCTTGCGATAGTGGGAGCCCAGCACCAGCAGTCGGAAGACATCCGCGTCATGCTCGGCCAGGAAGTCATCGATGGTGACCATGTTGCCCAGGGATTTGGACATCTTCTCGCCGCTGAGCTGCACCATGCCGTTGTGCAGCCAGTATTTGGCCAGGGGCGCATCGTTGCAGCTCTCGCTCTGGGCGATTTCGTTTTCGTGATGCGGGAAGACCAGATCGTTGCCGCCGCCGTGGATGTCGATGGTCGGCCCCAGGTGTTTGCGCACCATGGCCGAGCATTCGATGTGCCAGCCCGGGCGTCCCTTGCCCCAGGGGCTGTCCCACGCGGGTTCGTCCGGCTCTTTCTGCGCCTTCCACAGCGCAAAATCGAAGGGGTCTTCTTTCAAATCCTCCGCATAGTGCTCCCGGTCGCCCCGGGCCGCGTCCTCCAGCTTGCGGCGGCTGAGCTTGCCGTAATCGTCATCGGCCCGCACCCGGAAGAACACATTGCCATTCACCTCGTAGGCGTAGCCCTTGTCGATGAGTTCCTGCACCATGGCGATGATCTCATCGATGGTACCCGAGACCCGGGGCATCACCGTGGGCCGCTTCACGTTCAGCGCATCCAACTGTTCGAGGAATTTCTCGATGTAGCGCCCGGCCAGCTCGAAGGGGGGCTCGCCCGTTTCCCGGGCCTTGTTGATGATCTTGTCATCCACATCGGTGAAGTTCATTACGTGGACGACCTTGTAGCCCTTGTATTCCAGATAACGTCGGATGATGTCGAAGACGATGACCGACATGGCGTGGCCGATGTGCGCGTCCGAATAGACGGTGGGGCCGCAGACGTACATGCGCACCACGCCGGGCTCCAACGGCTGGAAGACTTCTTTTTGACGAGTGAGGGTGTTGTAAACTCGAAGGGTCATTGTTTCACCAGAAAATCAGGAATGATGGGAAGGGCATGTTGGGTTAACGGTAGAACTCTTCGGGCGTGGCGAAGATCATGCGTCCGGCGCTGGTTTGCAGCACCTTGGTGACGATGAGATCGATTTCCTGGCCGATGTAAGGCCGGCCGTTTTCCACCACCACCATGGTGCCATCCTCCAGATAGCCCACGCCCTGATCCATCTCCTTGCCTTCCTGAATGATGCGCAGGCGCATGTGTTCGCCGGGCAGGTAGATGGCCTTGACCGCGTTGGCCAGATCGTTCAGATTCAGCACATTCACGCCCTGCAGCGCAGCCACGCGGTTGAGATTGTAGTCGTTGGTGACAATGCCGACGCCGTATTCCCGGGCCAGCACCATCAGCTTTTCATCCACCTCGCGCACATCGGGCGCGTCGAGATCGATGATTTCCAGTTTGGGGCTTTCGAGATGCTGAAGATCATCCAGCACTTGCAGGCCGCGACGCCCGCGCGCCCGCCGCAGCGCATCGGATGAATCTGCGATGTACTGCAATT
Organism: Anaerolineae bacterium; assembly: GCA_027036755.1. Classification (GTDB taxonomy): domain Bacteria; phylum Chloroflexota; class Anaerolineae; order J102; family J102; genus M2005. The sequence goes on along the minus strand of JALWDV010000406.1, from coordinate 1,557 downwards.
CGGCCAGGATGAAGCGGGGAACCAGCAACGGCCCGGGCAGGAACCCGGTCTTGGCCACATCCAGAATACGGCCGTCGATGATGACGCTGGTGTCCAGCAACAGCGGGTGCGGGCCTTTGGGAATGGGGCTGGCCGCCTCCGGCGCCCTCTCCTCGACGCTCTCCCTGGCCCGGGGTTTCATTTTTTTGAAAAGCCGGATCATATCATCCTGGCGCAGCACCAGGATCATCGCGCCCAGATAGCCAAAGATGATGCTGGCGATGAAAGGGAGAATCGGCCCGAAGGGGGCGGGCAGTTGGGCCAGCGGAATCGCCACCAGGGCCGCCACCATCAGCCCCAAAACCAGGCCAATGCTGCCTGCAATGACCTCTTCGATGGGGATCTGGCGCACGATGCGAATGGCGAATTTCGCCGGACGCGTGGTAAGCCAGGGCGCGACAATCCAGCCAATAATCGCCCCGGCCAGAGTGAGCGGCCCCACGTATTTCATGGCCTCTAAATCCAAAATTGGATTGGATACGCCAGTGACAAGGATGCCGATCTCCCAGCCAATAAGTGCAAAGATGATAAGACCTAATAAACGAAAAACGCGATCGATAACCACAGGATAAGTCCTCCTATTCGATTGTCAATGAGTGCATTCGCCAAAAGGCGGCGATGAATAAATGAATGAAAATGAATAAAAGCGATGCAAAAAAATAAATCCAAAGGAACGTCACTTACAATCTTAGCACACCCGGCAATGGTTTGCAATGCCGGGCCTGACGCTCCAAACATAATGACGCCCGGATTATCCAAAGCGGGACTCTGCGGCGGGGAGCCTCGGCCGACGTCATAATCGTTGTGCGGTCAGTAGCGGCGGGAGCAAGCAATGGCGGCTTCGGGGAATTGCGCCGCGTTATGTTATAATCTTGACAAAATCCTCAAAAAAGGACATCACGCCATGACATCGAACTTGCTCGCACAACTCGAAACCGCCCAACAAGCCCTCGAACCTGATTTCAAGGCGCTGCGGCAGGCCCTGGCCGCGTTGAAACGGGCCAGCAAACTGGCCGCCGAGGAGCGTCTGGACGCCATCGCCATGCAGAAGGCGCTGGTCAAACTGCAAGATGCGGACGCTTTGGTGGATGACGAGGCCCTGCATCGGGCCACCGCCGCCTTCGCCGAGACCACCCAGCAGGCCTTGGACGCCCTGGCCTTCGACTTCGCCCGCGACCTGAAGGCCAGCTTCGAGAATCGGGGGCTGACCGTGGAAGGACGCCCGCCCACGCTGGTGGTCGGCGATCTGGTTCTGCGCATCGACAGCGCCGCGCGCAAGGCCCAGTGGTTCTATGGCAAAGAGCCTCTCACCCGGCCCCTGCCCCTCTCGTTGCACGCCATCATCAAGGCCTACGACCAGCAATACAAGGCCATCGTGCTGCGCGAGATCGACGTAGCGGCCTTTGTCGGGGAGTTGTACGACGCCTGGAATCAGTTGATCGCCGCTCGCTCTCGTCGCCCCGCTGGCGGACGCATCAACATCATCGAGGTTTACAGCAAGGTGGTGCTCAATCGCCA
>JALWDV010000405.1 GCA_027036755.1 Anaerolineae bacterium | reverse complement strand
CGCCCCCCTCCGAAAGCAAAGCCTCGATCGTCGCGGTCTCGCTCATCAGCGCCTCCACATTGGCCAGACGCCGCCGCTCTCCCTCCAACGCCTCCTCTTCATCGGGCGAAAGGCCCGCCGCGTCGATCTCCTCCACCTGATAGCGGAGCAAATCCAGCCGCCGGGCGATCTCCCGCGCGTCCCGGCGCAAACGGGCCAATTCGGCCCGCACCTGCCGCAACGCCGTCACCAGCTCGGCCACCTGGGCCCGCTGCTCGCCCAACCCCGCGTACTTGTCCAGCAGATCGATGTGCGTGCGCGGCTTGAGCAGAGAAAGATGCTGCCCCTGCCCGTGGATATCCACCAGCATATCGCCCAATTCGGCCAGAGCCGCCTGGGCCACGGCCCGACCATTGATGCGGGCCACGCTGCGTCCGCCGCGGCGCACCTCCCGGGCCAGAATGACCTGCCCATCCTCGTCATCCAACTCACGCTCCCGCAACCAGACCTGCACCCGCGCCGCGTGAGCGCCGTCCAGCTCGAAAATCCCCTCCACCCGGGCGATGCGCTCGCCCGCTCGCACCATCTCCTGGCTGCTCTTTCCGCCCAGCAGCAGCTCGATGGCGTCGATGATGATGGACTTGCCCGCGCCGGTCTCCCCGGTCATCACATTGAAACCAGGATGAAAGACCAGATGCAGGTCATCGATGATGGCGAAATTACTGACGTGAAGCTCGGAAAGCATGGGAAGGAGAAGGCGTTTTTCAGTATTCAGTGGCAACAGCCAAAGTCGTTGGCCCCAATCGTCCACTTTTGCCACGAAGACACGACGGAAACGAAGACACGAAGTCGTTCAAAAAAGATTTTATCCGTGTTTCCTCGTATCCGTGTTGAGTGAACAGGGCTACGTTAGCAGTTGCATTCAATGAGGAGTGTTCAGCGAGCAGAGGACGATAAAGCCCCGGCGGTGGCTAGAACTTCAGGCGGGCGTAAAACGTGCTGGCGGCCAATACGATGAGCAGGCCCGCCATGCCCAGGCTGAACAGAGAGCCAATGAATATCCCGGCCGGGAGCAGCAAAATGAATGCGCCGATGAGCATGGCCGCATCGCCGATAATCGGGAAATTGCGCGCCCGGCGCTTGCCCATGGCCCGCCGCACCAGCTCGGCCACGCCGCCGCCCA
>JALWDV010000404.1 GCA_027036755.1 Anaerolineae bacterium | reverse complement strand
ACATTAGCAGTTGCCCATTAACCATTAGCCATTGACAATTTTTCCCCTCTCCCTGCTGCCAGCCGCATCCGTGATGCGGCGGGTTTAGAAGCGCACCCGGCGAATCACGGATTCGCCTGGCCGCCTCTCCCATTAGCCATTGACAATTTCCCCCCTCTCCTCCTCCCCAGCCGCATCCGTGATGCGGCGGGTTTAGAATCACACCTGGCGCAGCACGGATGCGGCGGCGCCCCCTTTACTCAAGGAGTCATTTATGAAATTCTTCAAATCGCAACAAGAAAAAGAAATGGAACGCCGCATGCAGGTCAGGCAAGGGCGGCGTAAGGTCGAACGTCACATCAAGACCCAGAAAAAACAGGTGCAGCGCTATTGGGACCTGGCCAAACGGGCTTATAGCCTCAGCAACCGCGACATGCTCCTGAAACTGGCCAACCTCATCTCCAAAACCAGGCAAGACATCAAACGCTGGGAGGAGCGCCTGCTCTACTTCGATATGATCGAGGCCATGCGCGACCAGGCTCTGGCCGGCGCCGAATTCGCCAAAGCCTTCCAGGCCATGTCCGAGACCATCCTCGAAAGCGCGGACCCCGCCATGCTCAACAACATCCAGATCGAGCTGGAAAAGAGCATGATGGTGGCGGATGAGCTGGAGGATCGGCTGGAGGACTTCCAGAGCAGCATGGACGACATGCTGGATGCCACTTCCTCTGAGGACAAGGCCGAGCTTTCGGAAATCCTGCGCATCATCCAATCCGAGGCGGAAAAGGAGCCGCAGGAGGAGCTGGACCCTGAAATCCAGGCCCTGGAGAAGCAGATCGAAGACCTGCTGGGAAAATAACGCCATGAGCAAACCAGACACCTTTCGTCTTTATCTGGATCGAGCCAAAGATCAGCTTGAATTCGGACGCAAAGCCCAGGACAAAGAGGAGTACGCCGAGGCCAAGAGGCACTATGTTCTGGCCGCGCAATGGCTGACGCGGGCGGCGAATGATGCGCCCAAGGGCCTCAGGGCCCAGCATCTGCAACGGGCCAAACAAACCCTGGCCCGGGCCGAGGTCATGGCCGCCAAGGCCGAGGCCCAACGCAGGGCCGCGCGCCAGCCTGTCGCCAGCAGCGACGACGCCAAACCCGCCTGGCTGGTGGAGAAAAAGCCAGACGCCACCTTCGATGACGTGGCCGGATTGGAGGACGTCAAGGAGCAAATTCGCCTCAAGTTCATCCTTCCCTTCGAACATCAAGACAAGGCCGCGTACTATGGCATTGGCTCGGGCGGCGGCATCCTGCTCTATGGCCCGCCCGGCACCGGCAAAACCCTCATCGCCAAGGCCACGGCCGGCGAGCTGGACGCGGATTTCTTCGTGGTCAAGGCCTCGGATGTTATGAGCCAATGGGTGGGCAAGGCCGAGGGGAATGTGCACCTGTTGTTCGACGCGGCCCGGGCCTGTGATCGGGCTGTCATCTTCATCGATGAGATCGAAGCGCTGCTGCCCAAACGCCGGGGCAATCTCTCCACCGTGATGAAGCGGGTCGTGCCCCAGTTCCTGGCCGAGATGGATGGATTCGGCGGGCGGGCCAGCAACGTGCTTTTCATCGGCGCCACCAACGAACCCTGGGCCATGGACCTGGCAGTGCTGCGCCCGGGCCGCTTCGACGCCAAAATCTACGTGCCCCTGCCCGATCAGGAAACCCGCCGCCGCATCCTGGAAATCCACCTCAAGAATCGTCCCCTGGCCGATGACGTGGACCTGGACGCGCTGGCCGCGCGCATGGAAGGCTACAGCGGCGCGGACGTGGCCGCGGTGTGCCAGCGGGCCAGCCAGCGGGCCTTCAAGGAAGCCATCGCAGAGGACGACCTGCCCCCCATCGGTTGGGACGACTTCGAAGCCGCCCTGGCCGAGATCAAACCCTCGGTGGACGCCAAAAATCTGAAGCGATATGAGGAGTATGCGGCGCGGTAGCGAGGTTGCGATGTTGCGATGTCAATTGGAGGCAGTATATGCATGTTTACGAAGATTATGAAGGCTGGCTGAAGCAAGTTCCCGAGAACATAACCCGCAGCCAGCTCTGGAAATTCGTCACCTATCGTAAAGCGCTGTATCTGGCTGATCTTGTTTGGTATGATAGCGAGGCGTTGCTGAGAGATGAGCGAGGCAGGAGTATTGCTTGGCAGATCACGCGTAGCGCTGGTTCGATATCTGCAAACATCGAAGAAGGTGTAATTCCAACAGTTCTTTAACAACCAGTAGGGACCAAAGCGAACCTCCGATTGACGGTCATAAAGTTGACGGCGGGGAGTTGAATGGCTTGTTCAGGCGGATAACAGTCAGTCAAGGCCGCCGGTAAGGTAGGGATGCCTGCCAGACCATGGTTTGAGATGGTCTGGATACCCAGATACCGACTGACAGGCGTTCGGTAGCCGATGCCACCATGGAGGCGGAAATGATTGTAATACTGGACAAAGGCCGCCAGAGCCTGTTGCAATGCTTCCAACGTGGCGAATGAGCGATTCAGACATTCACGTTTGAGGATTTTGATAAAGGCCTCCACTTTGCCATTGGCCTCAGGCCAGTAGGGCGAGATGAGGCGGTGACGAATGCCTTTTTGCTGTAAGACCTTACCAAAATCCGTGGGCACGCCTTCATAGGGGGAGGTGAAAGCCCGACCGTTATCAGTGACGATTTCACCGGGAAGGCCAAAGGCATCCCACGCGGCTCGCACCGCCTGAATAGCCGTTTCCGTCGTCATATCGGAGACCACTTCACAGCGAAGGCAATAGCGAGAGTAATCGTCGATGATAGCGATGATGACAATCCGTGTGCCATCGTCCAGTTTGGTCTCAGTGAAGTCCACATGCCATTGCTGATTGGGGCGTTGTTTCTCATAGCGTTTTCTGGGCACGCCATCCCGTCGCGCCATCGAGTGATAGGTGCGAGTGGGAAGATGGTAACGCTTGAAGATGCGTCCAACGGAAGTGTGGCTTATGTGGGCAAGGCCTCGTTGCGCCAGTTCTTTCGCCATCCGTTTCTCATTCCAGCCCAATAGCAGCCGTAAGGCCACTACGAGCCACTGGACGTCCTGGGGAATCCTGCTTCCCGGCTTGATGGGACCGGGCCGCTTTGGCAGCAACCCCACCAAGCCCTGCTCTCGGTAGAGCCGATGCCAGCGCCGGATGGTGCTCTCGCTGACTCCATGTTTCTGCGCTGTACGGTGGGCAGCATCTTTCTCCAATAGCCGTGCTCGCCAGTGAAGGTAATACCTCACTGCCTTGTATCGCTTGCGCACTGTGCGTCCCAACGGCTCTTTCAACCGCTGGGCTCGTAGTCGCTTGCGCCGCCGTCGCCTCAGTTTATCTTCTTGTCGCTTGCGCATGACGGTGCGGCTACGACTCCCTTTCTTTTTCCGCTTCTTTTGATACCGTTTCCGATGCGCTTCACGAAATGCTTTGTCAAGTCCATTGGGTGAAAGCGCACGCGAGGCTCGTTTTTTGACTGAGGTTGTGCTAAGATCGTTTGGCATAGCAGTCTCCTTTTTGGGTTTGGTCACCTCAATTGTAAAGGAGATTGCTATGCTTTGTCTTCTACTGGTTGTTAAAGTTCTGTGTCCGCTTGGTTTTTCAACGAATTGTTGGAATTACACTCCAAGGCCACTCAAAACCACTGTGCGAGCCGGAAAGAACCTCGCTACTCCCTCAAGGAGCATGGATAAA
>JALWDV010000403.1 GCA_027036755.1 Anaerolineae bacterium | reverse complement strand
GGTGGGGGCCAAGTCAAACGGCCAAGGTTGCAAAACTGACAAACGCTGTCTTGAACGTTGGCTCAGCAGGCCTACCTTAGTAGTTGCGAATGTTCACAAATTAAATCGGTCATCGTGGCGTTCGCCACGTCCGCCCGGCGATGAAGTCGCCGGGCTACAAAACAGCGCCGGATAAATCCGGCTAGTACACGAAGGCCGAAATGATTGTATGGTTTGTTATGATAATGCGCCGCGCCGGATGTGCGATCCGGCGCACTTTTCCCGCTCAACCCGCCGGATCACATATCTGGCTGGGCGCAAGCGCAAGCAGCCAACTATACAACGACTTACGCCTCCTTGTACTAGTCCCGCAGGGGCGTTGTTTCTAGCCGGGGGACTTCATCCCCCGGCGCTGGCGGCGGGCGCGAAGCGCCCCGGGCCTATAACCGGATTATTTTGTCAATGTTCATTACTCGGCCAGTGTTGCGGCGAAAAAGGAAAGTTATTTGGGGACGCTCACTCAGGGCAGGCTGTCATGGCGGAAATTCCGTTGCCGGTAGCGACTTGACGTTTGACGCATGACGTTTGGCGGCGGATATGGCAGCGCCAATGATCAGGATCGTACCACAGAGCAGGGGAAATCCCAACGTTTTATGGTATACTTCCGCTTATGCAACATATCCTTTACTCCGTCCAAACCCGCACGCATCCCGGCAATGTGCGTGAAAATAACGAAGACGCCCTTGGCACGGTGCTTGATTGGCGCGAAGTGCTGGAATTGGGCGATGATGTTTTGCAGCAGCGCGGGCATCTTTTTGCCGTGGCCGATGGCATGGGCGGGCACGCCGCGGGGGAGGTCGCCAGCAACCTGGCTATCAGCACCCTCTTCACCGAATACTACACCAATGAATGGGTTGATCCGAAAACGACGTTAGCTGCTGCCATCAAGACCGCCAACCAGGCTATTTTTGAGATGGCGGGAGACAATGCCGCGATGTCGGGCATGGGAACGACGCTGGTGGCGGCTTTGTATCAGCCCGAACAGTGGCTGATCGCCAATGTGGGCGATAGCCGAGCGTACTTGTTCCGCACCGGCAAAATCCGGCAGGTGACGCAAGATCATTCCTGGGTGGCGGAGCAGGTGAGCAGCGGCATCCTCACCCAGGACCAGGCGTCGCACCATCCCTTGCGCAATGTCATCACCCGCTCGCTGGGGGGCGAGGCCACAGTGAATGTTGACTTTTTCTCGCTGGACGCCCGGCCCGGCGACATCGTGCTGCTTTGTTCCGATGGCCTCAGCAACGTGGTCTCGGAAAAGGAGATGGGCAAGATTCTGCACGCGTACACTTTGGATGAGGCCGCTGAGCGGTTGTTGGGATTGTCTTTGGAGCGGGGCGCACCCGATAACGTCACCTTCGCCCTGGTGCAATTGATCGGAGACGGACGGCGTCGCTCCCGATCATTGTTGCCCTGGCTGGCCATCATCGCCGCCGTGCTCATTCTCGGCGGATTCGTCTATTGGAGTTTCGTGCGGCAGGCTCCCTCGCCCGCCGGGCCTGCGAAAAGCCCGGTGGTCGCGATTGGCACGTTTACGCCCGTCGTCACGCCCGCCGTCACATCGGGCCCGAGCGTTTCCGCGCCCGCATCGCCGCCCGCATCAACGCCAGCGACGCCGACAGCGCCGTCGTCCACCCCAGGGATGTCGGCGGCCGGGGAGAGTTCGGCGCGGCTCGGGCATGAGAACGCGGTCGTCTTCGCCACGCCCGATCCCGCCGACGCCCGCACGCTGCTCTTCGTCTCGGGCCAGGGGCGGGTGGAGCCTATCTCGGAGGACGAGGACTGGGAAACCCTCATCGTCGTCACCGATGCTGGCGAAACGTTCTCCGCCACCCTGGATAAAGCCCGTTATGTTGGTCATCAAACGACCATTGTCGGCGGTCAGGTGGCCCTGGCGGGGTATGCTCAGGAGACGACGCAGGGGGGAGAGCAGGCTTTGGAGCCTTTGCTGCTGCTCTCGCCCTTTGACGATAGCGACGCGTTCGCGGTGATCTGGCGGGCCGACGACGACGCCTTGCAGACCTTCGCCCAACGGTTTGGGCTGGATGACAGGCTGACCCCCGCGCCCGATTCCCGGATCATCCACTTGAATCGATGAGGCCCGAGATGCAGTCGTCTCGCAGGCATTGGCTCTATTGGGGTTTGATCATCGTCGCGTTCTGGGCGGCGTTGGCCCTGCGTCTTTACCGGCTGGATTTTCAGGACATTTGGTGGGACGAGGCCCGCAACATCGATGTGGCCACCCGCCCGTTGGCGCAGGTGGCGATTGCGCCCGAGCTGGATATTCATCCCCCGCTTTATTTCTACACCCTGCACGCATGGACGCGAATTGCCGGAGAGAGTCGCTTCGCGACGCGGTTTCTCAGCGCGTGGTTCGGCGTGCTGGCCGCGGCGCTCTCGTTTCAGCTTGGGCGCAGGCTGATTCGCCGGTGGGAATGGCTGGCGGGGACGCTGGCGCTGCTGATCGCGGCCTTTGCACCCTACGCCCTGGCCGAGGCCCAGGAAACCCGCATGTACACCATGTCGTGGGCGCTGCTGGCCGCGGGCATGTTGGCGTTGTTGCGGGCGCTCGATGACGAGACCTCGCAGCCCCGATGGCTGCTCTTTGGCGCATTGGCCGCGGCCGCGTTGCTCACCCATTACAGCGCCTTCTTCATCCTGGCTGCGTGGGGCGCGTGGCTGCTGGTTTGGGCGCTCCGCTGCGATGACGCTGCGTATCGCGCGTCGACGTCATCGCGTCTCGCCTGCATCGTTCAGCGGCGGCGCTGGCTGAGGCTGCTGGCCGCGGGCCTGATGGCGGTGGCGCTATTCCTCCCCGTCGTTCCCATCGCTCTGCGCCAGATTCCCGGCTACGATAACCCCAATCTGACCTTGCCCAGCCTGGGCGGCTATCTCGCTCAGCTCTATCGGGCCTTCACCCTGGGCGAGTTCGTTCCCGAGAGCATCTGGCCGCGGGGGGGATGGATTTGGGCGGCGCTGGCGGGAGCGGGCGCGCTGTTGCAACTCTGGCGCGGGCGGCGGGCGACCGATTGGCGGGCGTGGAGCCTGCTGGCGGTCTGGCTTTTTGGCGGCCTGGCCATCTTCTACGGCGTTCTCATCGCCCGATCAGCCTTCAATCCCCGCTACATCAGCTTCATCCTACCCGCGGCGTGGGCCCTGACCGCTTGGGCCCTGGCGGGATGGCGTTATCTGGCCCGGCCCCTGCCCTGGGTGGGCATCGCCATTCTGGTGGGGATCAGCATCCCCTCCCTCCGCGCGGATCTGTTCGATCCCGCGCATTTTCGCGAGGACATGACCGGCGTCGTGGGTTATCTCGAAGCCAACGCCACGCCCGATGACATCATTCTGGTGGATCAACGCTATCCCTTTGGATTTTATTGGGAGCGCTGGAACAACGATTTCGACGGCTTCCCGCGCCCTGAACCCGCGGATCAGGCTCCGGCCCAATATCTCTTTGTGGATATCAACCACATCGATGCGCGGCTGACCGGGCTGGCGGGCGAGGCCCGGCGCGTTTTCTGGGTGACCTGGTACGAATCGGACATGGACCCGCGCGGCGCGGTCACCGCCCTGCTGGACGCGTATGGCCAGCGGATCGACGAAAAGCGATTCCGCGGCTACACGGTGCAGGTCTGGCGGATGCAGCCGCCCACCGATTTTCGGCTGCCGCGCGACTTCGTCGCCCTGAACTATCGTTTCGATCCGGGCGTGACGCTGGTGGAAGGCGACTGGACGGGCCGGACGCAGCCGGTGGGGTCGGGCGAGCCTGTTCTGGTCGCGCTGCGTTGGCGGGCGGATGGCCCCACCCAACGCCCGCTCAAGGTCTCGCTGCGTCTCAAAAACGCCGATGGCGCCATCCTGGCCCAGGATGACCGGGTGCTGCTTTCCGATCGTCATCTGCGCACCACGGCCTGGGGGCCGGGCGAAAGCGCGCTCAACGTCTATCTTCTCACCGCGCCCGAGCAGCCGGGCGACTATCATCTGACAGTGGTGCTCTACGATGAGGAGACCCTGGCCGCGACGGGCCTGGCCGACGGCATCGGCGTGGAGCCAACCCTCGGGCCGCTGCGGGCGGGCAGATAGGGTGAGGGCGCCATCATAACTCCCAGGCGCGGGGGCTGGAGCCCTTGCTGGTGCGCACGCTGCGCTTGCCGCCTCCTCGGGCTGCGCCGCCCCCCTGCCACTGCTGGATGAGCCGGGGCGTTTCCTCGGCCAGATAGCTGTTCAGCCCGGCCATCTCCTGTATGGCTTTTCGCCCCTCTTCCGACGCTTCCTCCACCAGATCGAAGCCCTGGGCGGCGAGATCGTAAAACCGGCTGTATTTTTGCGTCTCCAGCAATAGCAATCGCCGCCATGCGCCGGGGCGCAGGCGATAAACGTCCCGGCGCTGGCCCGGCACGCTGCCGCGTTCGATGAGGCCCGCCTGAATGAGCTGCCGGGTGGCGGTGCTGATGGCGCTTTTGCTGGTGTGCAGGGCCTCGGTGAGATCGGGCATGGTCACGCCGGGCGTGTCGCTGGTCATCAGCCAGCCCATGATTCGCCCCGACATGCGCGTGAATCCCGTCAGCTCTTCCACCAACAGCCCCAGATTTTCGACAAACTGCTCGCGTTCCATCACGTCACTCCTTTGGAATGGGAAAAGGCGGGGGAAATCGATTGTATTTTATTGCGTTTGTAACGTTCTGTCAATAATGAACATGATGCGCTGCTGCGATTTCGTAACCATTCTCCCGCGGCAGCACTCTAAGACAGGTGAATGCACATTCCCGGATGACCTGACGTAACTAAGGTGTAGACACCACTTTTTGCCACGAAGGCATGAAGAAATGCGAAGGCGCGAAGTATTTTTCTTTGTTTTTTCCTTCGTGTCTTCGAAAAACTTCGAGTCTTCGTGGCTTTTGGCGACTTAAAGTCAAGTACGTTAGCAGTTATGACCTGACGCTTATGACCGAGACATTATCCCCAAAAGACGCGGCCCGTTTGGTGGCGGCGTTGCGCCAGCATGATAAACTCAGCCATCAGCGGGTGGAAGGTCGCGGTCTTTCGCCCGAAATGGCCATGTTGCGGGCGTGGCAGGCCCGGCGTCTGGCCCACACCTACGCCGATTTCCTGGCCGATGAGCGCTACGAGCCCGCGTGTCGCTTTTTCCTGGACGACATCTACGCACCCAAGGATTTCACCCAGCGCAACACAGACATCGTGCGCATCCACGATTTTATGATGCGGTTCATCCCCGCTCGGGCGCTGAAAACCCTCACCCTGGCTATCGAGCTCAACAATCTCACCGAGGAGCTGGACGAGAAATTATTGCAGACGCTGCTGGAGGATGTGGGCGTGACCGACAGCATCTCCGAGGAGCAGTACGCGGCGGCCTATCGTTTGTGCGACAATTACGATGATCGGGTGAAGCAAATCGATATGATCGTGGCCATTGGCCGGGACCTGGAGAAGCTGGTGCGGCATCGGGTCATCGGCTGGACCCTGCGCCTGGCCCGGGGGCCCGCCTATCGGGCCGGATGGAACGAGTTTCAGGATTTTCTGGAGCATGGCTACAGCGCCTTTCGTCACATGGGCAAAGCGGATAAATTCCTCAACGCCGTGCATGATCGAGAGTTGCAAATCCTCGATAACATCTATGCGGGCAAACCCCACCCCTTTGATGTTTGATTTGGGTGCGTCCTAAACGAGTGGGCGCTAGCCGGGCGCACTGGCCGAGTGATGAACATTGACAAAATAATCCGGTTATAGGCCCGGGGCGCTTCGCGCCCGCCGCCAGCGTCCCTTCGGGGCTAGCCGGATTTACCCGGCGCTGTTCTGTAGCCCGGCGACTTCATCGCCGGGCGAACGTGGCGAACGCCACCATGACCGATTTAATTTATGAACATTCATAACTCGGGCTTTTTGGGCGCAGACCCCCTCCTTTGCTTCCTCATCCGCTCCGAGACGGGCGGGGAAGGAGATATGGAAGGTTGTTGGCCTTGTTCCGAAGGCGGGCCTGCGCCCGCCAACTTGGTGTTCAACTCATTTGGGACGCACCCAAAATTTTATCCGTGTTTTCTCGTATCCGTGTTGAGCCAACAGGGCTGCGTTAGCGCCGGCTTACTCGAAGTAATGCCCCAGCGCGGCCGCCATGTGGGCCGTGGCGAAGCTGTTGTTGAGGGTGAAGATGTGAATGCCGGGGACGTCGTTTTCCAGCAGCTCTCCGGCCTGATCAATGGCCGCGGCGATGCCGGCCATCTGCTGATCGGGCGAGCCGTCGGGGAAGGCCACCAGCAATCGGGTTAGTTCCGCCGGGATTTTGGCTCCGCACAGTTTGGTGATGTGGTTGATCTGGGAGTATTTGGTGACGGGGAGGATGCCGGGCACGATGGGGACGTTGACGCCCATCTTCACCGCCAGATCGCGGAAGCGGAAGAAATCTTCGTTGTCATAAAAGAGTTGCGTGATGACCAGATCAGCGCCCGCATCCACTTTTTGCTTGAGATGCCGCACGCTCAGGGCGAGATCCCGGGTCTCGACATGGCCTTCGGGATAGCCCGCCACGGCCAGGGAGAGCGCGTCGCCGTAGGTTTCTTTGAGGAACGCCACCAGTTGATAGGCGTATTGGAAGCCATCGGGCGCGGCCTTGAAGCTGGTTTCGCCTTTTGGGGGATCGCCGCGCAGGGCCACCAGATTCTCGGCTCCGTCGGCCATGGCCCGATCCACATACTCTCGCACGCTCTGTCGGCTGGCCCCAACGCAGGTGAAGTGGGGGACAGTAGTGACCTGGTAGCGCTCGCGAATGGCTTTGACCAGTTCCAGGGTGTTGACCTGGGTGGAGCCGCCAGCGCCGTAGGTGACGGAGACGAAGCCCACGGGATGCCGCATCAATTGCGCCAGTTCGCGGTCGAGATGGGCGCGGCCTTTTGCGGTTTTGGGCGGAAAGAGCTCGATGGAAAGAACGGGACGGTCGGCGTTTTGGTAGATATCGCGGAATTTCATGATCTCGATGTCGGTGTAAGGGGGTGTGTGGGGTGTCGGTCAGCTTCGCTGACGGGCGGCTTCGAACAGGATGACGCCGCCCGCGACCGCGACGTTCAGGGATTCGATCCCGCGGGCCATGGGGATGGCGATGGCGGTGACGTCGGGCCAGCCATCGACGATGTCGGCCCGCTCGGTTTCGCCGCCCAGGATGAGGGCGCTGGCCCGGGTCCAATCGACGTCGGTGTAGGCGCGCTCGCCCCGGGCGTCGGCGAAGTGGATGGCGTGATGTTGCAACCAGGCCCGGGCCTGATCCGGCGTTTTCGCCTCGCGAAGGGCGATGCGAAAGTGAGCGCCCATGCCCGCGCGCAGCGCTTTGGGCGACCAGGGATCGGTGACGCCGGGCATGAGGATGACCTGATCGGCATCGGCGGCCGCGGCCGAGCGCAGCAAGGTTCCCAGATTGCCTGGATCCCGCACGCCGTCCAGCACGAGCGCCAGTCCCCTTTGGCCGACGGGAAGTTCGGGCAGGGGGGTGACGGCGATGACGCCCTGGGGCGTGACAGTGTCGCTGATCTCCCCCAAGAGCGCTGGCTCCAGGCTCAGGAGCTGCGCGCCTGCGTCAGCGGCCTGTTGCAGCAATGCCGGGTGGGCCTGGGCTGCTTCGGGCGTAAAGAAAAAAAGCGCCGGTGGAAATCCGGCGCTCATGCTGTCGGCAATCAGGCGATGGCCCTCAAGCAGTATTTGTTGCTGTTTGCGCCGATTCCGTCTTTTTTTCAGCGATTTGGCGAATTTGAGACGGGGGTTGGCGGCGCTGGAGATATGCGTGACGTGCATTTCTCGCGGGGCGTCAGCCCAGGGCCTGCTGGGCGACCTCGGCCACTGCTTCGAAGGCTTTGGGCTCATTCATCGCCAAATCAGCCAGGATCTTGCGGTCCAGTTGCACATCGGCCTGTTTCAGTCCGTGCATGAATTTGCTGTAGCTCATGCCATGCTGACGGCTGGCCGCGTTGATGCGCGTGATCCACAGGCGACGGAAGTCGCGCTTGCGGCGACGGCGGTCGCGATAGGCGTACACCAGCGCGTGGATCATGGATTCGTTGGCGGTCTTGAAAAGGCGATGGCGGGCGCCGTAATGGCCTTTGGTGAGCTTGAGGACTTTTTTGTGTCTGGCTCGGGCGGTAACGCCACGTTTTACGCGTGTCATGGGAACCTCGTTTTATTTCTGATTTTGAATCGGCGGTTGTAACTACTAAGATCGTCACCGGTCATCACCCGAAAACCACTAAGAACACTAAGACACAAAGACACAAAGGGACGTTTATACATTTTTTCTTCGTGTTCTTAGTGCCTTCGTGCCCTTTGTGGTTTGTCAACCGGGGTGCGTTAGCAGTTACGGGCGGTTTCTTATTTGAGATAAGGAGCCAGTTTCTGCAGACGGCGCTTGTGGCTGAGGCTTTCGTCGGTGAGCAGTTTGTCGAACTGGCGCTTGCTGCGTTTGGGCGTGCGGCGCTTGAGATGGCCTTTGCCCTGCTTGTGACGGCGCAGTTTGCCATTGGCGGAGAGTTTGAAACGCTTGGCAGCGCCTTTATATGTCTTGATCTTGGGCATTTTGAT
The DNA here is from genome assembly GCA_027036755.1 of Anaerolineae bacterium. Taxonomy (GTDB): domain Bacteria; phylum Chloroflexota; class Anaerolineae; order J102; family J102; genus M2005. The sequence goes on along the minus strand of JALWDV010000403.1, from coordinate 3,139 downwards.
AACTCCTGACAAGTAAAGAGGGAGCTTCTCGTTTGAGCAGCACCCTCTCAGAGATAAGTGTGTTTGCTAGTGCTGGGGTTAGCTGGTCTTTTCAGCTTTTGGCTTGTCCTGTTTGGGGGGCTCAGATTTCTGGGATGATGATTGTTTTTTGGTTGGCTTGCCCTTTGCGATGGGAGCCAGAATCATCAGCAGGCTGCGGCCTTCCATGTTGGGACGAATTTCCACTTCGCCGACATCGGACAGGCGCTCTGCAAAATCTTCCAGAATTTTGAGCGCGACTTGCGGATGCTGGATTTCGCGTCCGCGAAAACGCAAGCGAACCTTGACTTTGGCGCCGCTTTCCAGGAATTTGCGGGCCTGGCGCACACGCACATCGGTGTCATGTTCGCTTGTCTTGGGGCGCAGGCGAACTTCCTTGATCTCGACCTGCTTCTGCGCTTTGCGCGCCTGACGCTCCCGCTTGGTCTGCTCGTATTGATATTTGCCGTAATCGATCAGACGGCAGACAGGGGGATCGGCTTTGGGGGCGACTTCGACCAGATCGAGATCGCGTTCGCGTGCAAGACGCAGGGCTTCGGAGGGTGCCATAACGCCCAACTGTTTGCCCGTCTCGTCGATCACTCGAATTTTGGGCGCTCTGATCTGTTCGTTGATCCGGGTGCGCGGGGTGCGGCGCACATTCCTTCGTTGGCTACTTTTCCGCTTGGCTATGTTGCCTTTCTCCTGTCGGTGCTGCGGTGGTGATGAAACAAAGTGGCTATACAGCTCACATGTCAGATTCTAAAGGCTGAAGCCGCCAACAGGCGACATGCTTCAATCCCGTGAAACGTCAAGCGTCAAACGTCATTATCCTGAAACGATGCCATGCCTCATTGCAAGACGCCGCTCTGCCAACAACCATCTGACGTTTGACGTTTTACGTATAACGTGGATTGGCGTAAATGGCCGATGTTGCTTCTTCAGGCGTTTTATCGCCGTGGCCTGTACAGTTGCCATAGAACTGCAAATATCGGGACGGATTTGCGATTGGCAAGCATACCATAATCATGCCCGAATGGTCAAATAAGGGACTCAGCCGGATGGCGGATTGATTGCTTTCGATTGGCGTCCCACAGCAAAAACGCTTCAGCAGGCGAGGATGGGGTTGTCGGCGCATCCAGCACCACGTTTATGTTGGCCCGGGCCACGGTCAACGCCCAGATGTCGCCCGCGCCCATCTCGCGCAGAGATCGGGCGCAGGCCCTCAGGGTGGCTCCGGTGGTGGCGACGTCGTCGATGATGAGGATGGTTTCGCCGTGCAGGCTGACGCCATCATGGGGGGCGAAGGCTCCGGCCACGTTTTGCAGCCGCTGCTTTCGATTGAGCTGGGCCTGGGGCAGGGTGGGGCGGGTGCGCCGCAGCAGGTCGACGCGCAGCGGGATGTTCAGGGTGCGGGCGATGCTGTCGGCCAGCAATTCGCTCTGATTGAAGCCCCGCTGCGCCAGTTTTTCGGGATGCAAGGGGACGGGGACCAGGGCGTCGATGGGGATGGGATGCTCCTGGATGTAGGCGATGAGGTAATCGGCCAGGATGGGGGCCAGGCCGCGAACGCCGTGATATTTCAATCCCCGGATGCTTTGGGCGATGGGGCCGTTATAAAAAAAGACGCCGCGGATGGCCCGAATGGGATCGGGCGGATCCTGACGGCAGCGATGGCATATCCCGCGGGTGGTCAGGGGATTGCCGCAGCGGATGCAAATGTCGGAGCCGATGGGCTGCGCCTCTTTTCGGCAGGTCTTGCACAGATAATCGCCCAGGCTTCCGCAGTGGATGCAGCGGGGCGGGAAGACCAGGTCGAGGAGGGGGCGTAATCGGGAGAGAGAGGAAGCGAACCGCATGGGCGTAGGCGAAGGCGGTTCAGGGTGCGGCGCTATTGGGGAAACCAGGTGTTCAGCAGATCGAAAATGAAGGCCCGCAGATCATCCCCCAGGATGAGCAGGATGGCGAGGACGACGATGGCGATGAGGAGGAGGATGAGCGCAAATTCGATGATGCCCTGGCCGCTGTTGGATGGAAGTGGCGATTGTCTGGACATGGGGGTTTCGGGGTGTGGCGATTATTGATCGTAGGGTTGCAGGTGATCGGACTGGCGCGGGGCAAGCCTGACGGCGGGCGCGGCGTTGCGGCTGAAGGTGAGGCGAAAGACGGTGCCCGCTGCATGGAAGATCTCTTTTTGCGATATCTTGGAAGCGCCGCGGCGGCGGTCGGTGAAGACGATGGGGGTTTCGGCGATGCTGAATCCCGCTTTTTGCACCCGCCAGAGCATTTCCAGCAGGTAGGAATAGCCGTCGGCCCGAATGCTGTGCGGGTCTACGGCTTCCAGCACCGAGGCCCGATAGCAGCGAAAGCCGGCCGTGCAATCGTGGGCGTGAAGGCCCAGCACCGAGCGGGCGAAGAGATTGGCGCCCCGACTGAGCAAGCGCCGATGGACGCCCCACAATCGGACGCCGCCGCCGGGCACGTAGCGCGAGCCGATGGCGAGATCGTAATCATCGGTCAGGCGCAGCAGTGCGGGGATGTATCGGGGATTGTGGGAGAAGTCCGCATCCATGGTGATGATGCGGTCATATCCCTGCCCGAGCGCGTGCACAAATCCGGCCGTGTAGGCTGTGCCCAGGCCCAGTTTGGCCTCGCGGTGGATCACCTGCACCCGGGGATTTTCGGCGACGATGGCGTCCACCACCTGGCCGGTGCCGTCTGGTGAGTTGTCATCGACGATGAGGACGTCAACGTTTTCTTCGAGGCCGAGGAGGCGTTCGATGAGGGGGGAAACGTTTTCGGCCTCGTTGTAAGTGGGGATGATGACAATGGTGGCGGGTGAAGTCATGTGGCGGATTGCCGTGCGCTGTCGCAGGCGTCCTCTTATTGGGCGGGATGCTGGAATTGGGCGCAAAAACGCCAAACCGCATTATTCTAGCACAACAGCGGATGACTCCTCAAACCGATGCTGCACCGAGGGGGGAAATTTCAGATTTGGCCAGGTGACAAGCCCCCCCTCCCGGCCTCTCCCCGCTTCGGCTGACGCCTTGCCGGGGGAGGAGCCCGCTGGATTGCAAATCTGTCGGGCAGATGGTCATCTCCCTCCCCCGAACACGAGCGC
>JALWDV010000402.1 GCA_027036755.1 Anaerolineae bacterium | reverse complement strand
GGGTGGGGGCCAGGTCCAGCGGCCAAGGCTGCAAAACTGACGAACGCTGTCTTGAACGTTGGCTCAGCAGGCCTACCTTAGTAGTTACCTTCAGTCATTGATCATTCGTAACTATGTAACTATCTATACAGGCCACAGCGAAAAAACGCCTGATGAAGCAACGCTGGCCATTTATGCCAACCCACGTCATGCGTAAAACGTCAAACGTCAGGCCGTTATCGCCAAAGATGTGTCCTACAATGAGCCATGACATCATCACAGCAGTATGACGTTTGACGATTGACGTTTTACGGTCTTGGCGTGTCGTCCGTTGGCGGCTCTAACCTTCGATGTTTGACATGTGGGCTGTATAGTCACGATTATTCATCATTGCCATCCCCACCTCATCGCTCTCCATAACATTCATCCATCATGTTCACAGACACAACCATCGGTTTCATTGGCGCAGGCAATATGGCCGAAGCCATGATCAAAGGCATTTTACGACAGAAGTTGGTAGACCCTGAACGCGTTTTCGCTGCGGACCCGCGCAGGGATCGCCTGGATTATTTGGCAGACAAATATGGCATTCGCACCAGCGTAAACAATCGCGAGGTGGCTCAGAGTGCAGATGTGCTGGTGCTGAGCATCAAGCCCCAGGTGCTGCCCAAGGTGATGAAGGGCATCAATCTGGATGTGCGGGCCGACGCGCTGGTGCTGAGCATCATCGCCGGCGCCCGGATCAGCGTCATTGTCGAGGGCTTGCGTCACGCCGCGGTGGTGCGGGCCATGCCCAACACGCCGGGCCAGTTTGGCGAGGGCATGACAGTGTGGACCAGCACGCCCCATGTCAGCGGACAGCAGCGCCAGCAGGCGCAACAGATTTTACGGGCCCTGGGCAAAGAAATCTGGATGGAGGACGAAGGGTATCTCGATATGGCTACGGCGCTGAGCGGCACCGGCCCGGCCTATGTCTTCCTGTTCATCGAGGCGCTCATCGATGCGGGTGTGCACATGGGCTTTTCGCGTCATGTGGCCGAAGAAATGGTGCTTCAAACCATCAAGGGCTCTGTCAAAGTGGTGGAGGAGCTGGGCCGCCATCCCGCCACGCTGCGCAACATGGTCACATCGCCCGGCGGCACCTCGGCCGCGGCCATCTACGAGCTGGAAAAGGGCGGTTTCCGCACCATCCTCTCCAAGGCCGTTTTCGCCGCATACCAGCGCTCGAAAGAGCTGGGCGACGCGTCGGAAGAAGCGCTTAGAAAGTAGCGGGGAGAGGAGCTCCCCGCTTCGGCCGCGCCTTGCAGGGGAAGGCCGGGAGGGAGGCTTGTCTCCGACCAAATTTGAAATTGCTGGCCAAAGAATGGCGGCATTTGTCAGACCGCGCGGGCCGGTTTATAATGAACCACCGCAACGCCCTGGTCATCTCCCTTTTGCCTTGGTCAGAGAACGCCGCCACTCGCCGCGGGGTTCTGGTATGACGGGGGATGACGGCACGGGCGCGCAAGAACAGCGATGAACAAAACGCCAGGCTCGCCTGGCCTCCCCCAATCCCCAAAAACAGGAGATGCGTTATGGCTCCCATGCCCCTCTCCCAATTCCCCCGTCCCCCGCAAGACAATGGCCGCGGCGTGCATTGGTCGGCCAGCGTCTATCACCCCTCGGGCGCCGATCTGCAATTCTGGATCGACGAGCTCAAGGCCATGCAGATTAAATGGGTGAAAGTGCTGGATGATGGCGGCGGGTCTTCAATCGAGCTCTGTCAGGCTTTGTTGGCGAACGAGATTATGCCGATCGTTCGCATCTATCGCGAACGCCCCAATCCCGGTCACATCGGAGGCCGGGAGATCGACACCATCCAAAGGCTCATCGATATAGGCGTTCGGTATTTCGAAACCAATAACGAACCCTACCTTCCAGCCGAATGGCAAGACAATCACATGCCTTCTAACTGGTTGGATATTGTGGTGGACAACTTCATTATTGACGCAGATGCCATCCTGAATAAGGGAGGGCTGCCCGCATTTCCTGTGCCAGGAAGCGAGGGCCTGGCCAAAGTGGTCGAACGAGGCCGCATCGACATCTTCGAGAAGGGCGCATGGCTGGCCATCCACAACTACACCCTCAACCATCCTCTGGATTACCCCTACGATCCCGTCAATCAGGAAGGCCAACCCCTCACCCGGGAGGAATACGAACGGTTGGCCGCGTGGCAATACAGCCATCTCACCTGGGAGGAAATCCAGGAGCAGGGGATTGAAATCTCGCGCGAGGATTTCGACAAATTCAATCGCTGGGCCTGGGATGGTCGCACCATCGAGCAAATCAACGCCATCCGGGAAGCGCACAAAAATCCCGGCGACACCATTTTCGATGACGCCAGTTGCTTCCGGGCCTGGGAGCTGTTCGGCCAGCAAGTGCATGAATCCCTGGGCTTTTACATCCCCGTCATCAGCACCGAAGGAGGCCCGGTGGTGGGATGGGGCGACGATGAACGCTACGCCAAGGTGAATCCCACCACCCAGGCTGAATGGCAGATGGCTATCGTCAAATTTCTGCAAGATGAAGCCCCGCCCTGGTATTTCACAGTCTGCACATGGCTGTTGGCCTCGAAACCCATGGGCGATTTCAATCCCGCGTGGGACCAGATGTCGTGGTACACCCACGCCTGGGATCTGCAATTCGGGCTGGATGGAGAATTGCCCATCGTGCAATTGCTGAAAGACACGCCCGCCAAAATCCGCCACGAGCTGCGCCCGCCCGCCCAGACGGCCGCGGTTACGGGCGTTGTCACCGATAGCGACGGGAATCCCCTGGCTGGCGTGGCGCTGGAACTGCAAACGCAGGAGGGGAAAACCGTGGCCCGCGCCATCAGCGACGAGACAGGCCGCTATGAACTCACCGCGGAGCCGGGCGTCTATGATGTTTTCATCCCCTGGCTGGGCGTTGCAGCCCACGACATCACCCTGACCGCTTCGGATGTAGATGTGGTGGACGTGAAGGACGTCGATCCGCCGGGCGATTACGAAATCCGGGGCAAAGTGCTGGATTCCGATGGGCTGATCATGCCCGAGCTGGAGGTGCGCATTCAACGCAACGGCGTCATCCACCAACGGATAGAAACTGACGCGTTGGGACAATACGTCCTGCGTCCGGGTCTGGCCGGAACCTACATCCTGACCACAGAACAGGCCATGGCCGCGGTGACAGTCTCGCCCGAGGCCCCCGTCGTCGAGCAGGACCTGGTCATCGCCCCCGTTCCCACCATGCGCTATGTCGTCACCCAAAAGCGGCTGCTGCCGGCCGAAGAGACCGGCAATCGCGAGCTCTTTTACGGCGTCGTCAGCAATGTCGAAGGCGAGGGCATGAATCACGTGGAGCTGGAGATGCGCTGGGGCAACGCCGAGCCCGGCACGCAGTTTCCCCGCACCCAAACGGGCAGCGATCCTTCCAAGCCCGACGGCTATTATGAATTTTTGCACACCAAAGGCGAATTTATGATCCAGGTGGTGCAGGGCGATTATGAAAGCGACATCGCCGATGAGCTGGACACCGCCAACGTGCCCGGCCGCGAGGGCGATCCCATCACCTACGAAGTCAATTTTCAACTGTCGCCTGTGGGCGATAACGCCCGCGACAGCGTCATCGCAGGCAGCGCGCCCGGCGGCCGCGTTGGTCAGGTCGTTCGTCTCTGGAAAGAAGGACAAATCGTGGAGGAAGCGGCGCTGGATCACGCCCGCTCCTTCCGCTTCGAACGGCTGGGAGCCGGCGCGTATGAGCTGGAGCTGGCGGGCGTGGGCATGATCCGCACGGACATCGTGCTGGATGGTCATCGGCAAGAGACCGTCTCCATCCCCCTGATGGGAGCCATCGTGGGGCGCGTGGAGGGCGCGGAAGGCGAGCAGCGCACCATCAAGCTCATCTCCGAAACCTACGGTTTCATCCGCCACGGCGAACTCACCCAGGATGGCCACTATCGATTCACCAATCTGCCCGCGGGCGTCTATCGCGTCGAACTGGATGACGACATCCAGACAGACCTGCACTGCGATGGTCAGAGCGTGCTGGAAGCGCCCTTGCTGCGGATGGGAATGAGCAACGACATCCGAAACAGCCAGATTTCGGGCAGCGTGCACGATGCAGCCAACCGCCCCACACCCGACGCCCAGGTCTCGCTCATCTTCCAGAACGAGACGCTGGCCGCGGCCGCCACCGATAGCGACGGTCGATTCGTCTTCGCCGAACTCGGCCCGGGCGTGTATGAGGTGCGGGTGGGCGAAAACGTCGTCGTCTCCGACATCGTGCTCGACGGCGAGAACAAAGTTGAGGTGGATCTGCTCTATGCGCCAGTGGTCGAGGCTCCGCCTAAATACCTGGATCGCTACTATCTGCTGCTCATGCGGGATGACGCGCTGACGCCCGCCCTGGTGCGGCTGGCGGCCCCCTGGCTTGAGACTCAACCCGCCGGCGCGGTGGGTTTCAGCATTACCGAAGCGCAATTCGCCGCCACGGTCGTCCTCATCGGCGATGGCATCCCCAACAGCGTCATCGCCCTGCTGCAAGACGCCGAATGCGAGACCATCGACATGCGCGGCGATCTGCTGACGCTGGCCCGGTTGTTGTCCGACTCCTCACCAGAATGATCAGGAGATTCCCATGACAGACGTAATCAATGACGCCGCGGCCTACGGCGTTGAAATCATCCCCGCCGCAGTGGAACCCGGGCAGGTTTACTGGAAGGTCACCAGGGTGCATCACCTCACGCCCGAAGAAAACAACGGACGGCATCACATCTTTTTGGACGCGGTCGATGAGGCGGACGAACGACTGTATGGCTCTCTGTTCACCATCCTCTGGGATGGCGGCAGCGATACGGTCACCATCGAAAAAGAGCCGCCCGATCCCGGAGCCAATTTCCCCATGTGGAAATGGCAGGTGTGCAGCGTCGAGGGCGTGGGCGCGCCCTCCGACCGGGTCATCAACCTGCGCACCGATCATCCCGACGAAGCGCCGGGCAACACCCTCTTCCATCACTCCTTCGCCATCACCTATCTGCGCGCGGTCGCGGAGGAGCCCGGCGAACCCGCGTACAGCGTCATCAGCGGCCGCGTGCCCGGAGGCGGCGGCCACACCCTGGCCCTGCTGGATAACGAGAACGTGGTCAAAACCATGGTGGTTGGCGCGGATGAGCACTACCGCTTCGACGATCTCTCCGCCGGGGCCTACATCGTGCGCGACATGAGCGATCTGCGGGTGGCCGGGCCCGTCTTCCTGGATGGCCGCGACGCGGTCGCTCTGGACTTTTCGCCATCGCCGCCCGCAGAACGCGTCGGCGCCCAATACTTCCTGTTTGGGGATGCGAAAACGCCCGAAACCCGGCTTTATCTCTCCCTCCTCTCCGACTACCTGTCTCACAACGACATCCTCTTTGGACACCGCGTCGAGGAGGCCCAACAGGCCGTGACCGTCAGCCTCATCGGCGTCCATCCGCAGGAAACCATCGACGCGCTGGCGGCCGCGGGCTGCCAGGTGAGGCAACTGCCCACCGATCCCGGCGAACTGCTAAACGCCCTGGAAAACCCTGAATGAAACACCCTCAGCCGCTGATCCCGGCCCGGTTTTTGCATCGCGATAACCGATTTCGGGCCACCGTGGCGGTGGATGGGAAAGAAACCTGGGCGCACGTTCCCAACTCGGGCAGGCTGGACGATCTCTTCACGCCCGGACGCCCCATCTTCCTGCATCCAGTGGCAAAGCCCGGGCGCAAGACGCCCTACGACCTGAAGCTGGTGCAACTGCCCCGGGCGCTGGTCTCCATCGACGCCCGTCTGCCCAATCCCATCTTCGCCGAAGCCGTTGCCGCGGGCCGCTTGCCCGAATTCCCCTGCCATCACATCCAGCCGGAGGTGCGCTACGGCGACAGTCGGCTGGATTTTCGTCTGTGCGGGCCCGAGGGCGTCTGCTGGGTGGAGACCAAATCGGTGACCCTGGTCGAAAATGGCGTGGCCTACTTCCCCGATGTTCCCACGGCCCGGGGCAGCCGCCATCTGCGCGAATTGCTCGACATCCTGGCCCAGGGCGAGCGGGCGGCGGTCGCGTTCATCGTGCAGCGGGAAGACGCGGCAGCCTTCGCTCCGGCCGCCTCGGTGGACCCGCTCTTCGCCCAAACCCTGGCCGAGGCCGCGGCCGCGGGCGTAGAGGTGCGGGCCTATGTCTGTCGCGTCTCGATGGAGGAAATCGCACTGGATCACGCCATTCCCGTGCGATTGCCTCCGGCTGGCTGAACCTTCGCATCATGCGAACCAAACTCCAAAACGCGTCCCGGCCAGCCAGATTGCCAAAAAAACGGACAAAGACTATAATAAATTAAATCGACATCACAACAAAACACTCTCTCCTCGTCCCCCGAAACAAAACAATAACGCATGAGTTCCCCCCATTCAAAGCGTCGTTACAGCATCATTTTTGGGGTCGTCCTGGCCCTGCTGGCGATGTTCTTGTGTGTGATTCTGTGGAGGCAGTATATTCGACCGCCAGAACCAACGCCAACGCCCGTCGCCGCCATCACTCCCATCCCCACCGTCACCACAGCAGTGGAGACGGCCACCCCCTCGCCGGCGCTGCCCGGCGCTCCCATCACTGGCGGCGTGAGTTCAGAACAACCGCCCATCACGCCATTTCCGGGGTTGGTTGCGGGCATGTACGTGGGGTATGACCAGGCCGAATTGTTGGGAAACGGCATGGACTACGCCCGGGGCAGCCATATCTTCATCCCCTGGCGCCGCATCGAGGATTTGCCGCGCGGCTATTACGACTGGACTCTCATCGACGAGCCTCTTTCGCAACTGGCTCCCGGCAAAAAGGGCGTCATCCGGCTGGTGCCGCGCTGCCGGGATGTGCCCTCCAGCACGGGCGGCATGCGCGATTCCTGTGCGCCGATGTGGGCGTTGGATTTTGATCCCGTCATTGTCGAAGACCCGCCCTGCGATGTGCCCACGAAACGGCTCAACTACCTGAATCCGGCCGTGCAGCAGGGGCTTATCAATTTGATCATGGCCATGGGAGAGCGTTATCGGGATGACGATCGCGTCGCCGCCATCGAAATCGGCATCGGCTACGCGGGCGAACCCGTGCCCTGGCCCCACACCCTGGCGAGATGCGACACCAAAGAGCAAAAAGAAGCCTACCTCGCCCGCCCGGAATACGCGCTGCCAGGCAAAGCCTGGGCCGAATACCACAAGCGCATCATCGACGCCTATGTCAAAGCGTTTCAGGGCAAGAAACCCCTTCTTACCATCATCAACTCAGCCTACGCCGAGATCTATCACGGCGACGTGGTGCGCCATGCCGTGCAGCAGGGCGTGGGGCTGGAGCTGACATCGCTGCGCAGCGATTATTACGCCAATCGCGGCAGTGGCGACAACGTTTGCTATTGGGGATTTATCACCGAGCCCGGCTTCGACAATGATTCCGAGACCGCCGACGCCGCCTATGTCACCCAATGGACGCCGTTGATCGTCAACCAGGATCGCGTGCCCATCGGCTTTGAATTCAACAACCGCTATGACAACACATGGCGCATCCCCATCGAGGGAGAAGCCTTCACGCGATGGTCCATGCTTAACGCTCTGGACAAGGGCGCTGATTATGTGCTGGCGTTCAACGACGGCAGGGGGCTGCCGGGCAACGTTCGGTATCCCGATGTATGGCATTTCTTCAATCGTTATGCGGGCCGGGATGCGGGGAACACGCCCGATGTATGGATAGTCTTCCGCAGTTCGTGGAAAGAAGACGCCTGGTGTCCCGACATTTACGATTATAGCTGGCATCTCATCTCTGAGCTGGAGACCCTGCCCTACGCCGACGCCGAAAGCCAGAGTGTGGTGAACGTCATCGATCAAGCCACCGATATGTTCGATGTCGGCCCGCAATCCGACTGGCGCTATTACTTCAGTCGCACCACCGCCGATCTCTGGCCCGTGTTCAACCTCGATATCGATGACGATTTTCTGTACAACGGGAGCAACGAGGTTGACATCGTCGTGACCTATTTCGATCATGATCAGGGAGGCGACTGGGCATTGTATTATGACAGCGTCTCGGGCGAAAAGCTGGCTGGCAGGGTGACCATCACCGGCTCGGGCCAGTGGAAGACAAAGGTTTTCCGCGTTACCGACGCGCGTTTCGCCAATGGATTGCCCGTCTTCAGCAAGAAGAGCCGGGCGTCGGGTTTTGATTTGCGGTTGGATCGAGAGGATGAGATCAACGACATCTTCAGCATGGTGCAGGTTGTCCCTATCGGAGAGCGCCCCCCACTGGCGCCTTCCCCCACGCCCGTTGTCTCCCCCACGGCAACGGCAACACCCGCGCCTACGCCGACGCCTTCCGGCGAAGGTCTGACCATTCGATTGCAGCAGGGGATGAATGGCTATGAGGGCGTGCTCGACACCTATCTTTCCGCCTGGCATCCCGACACCGTCTATAACAAAAAAACAGTGCTGGCCGTTCGCATCAACAACATCATGTCCAGCCTCATCAAGTTCGATCTAAAACAGATACCCCCGGGCTCGAAAGTTCTGAAAGCCACCTTGCATCTCACCCGAGTAGACCCGCGTGATCCCACCGTGCGGCTGAACATCTACGCCTTGCGCCGCAATTGGGACGCCTCGGCCACCTACAATCGGGCCACCAAAAAAGTCGCCTGGCAAAAACCGGGCGCTACGGGACAAAAAGACGCTGATCCCGAGCCGCTGAACGACGCAGAAGTCGTCGTGCCGCCGGGCGGCGTTGCAGATTTCGATATCGCCGCCATCGTGCAGAAATGGGTCAACAATCCCGCCCTGAACAAGGGCGTCATCATCCGCGGCAAAAGCAAGGTCAACAAGCAATACAGTTTCGGCAGTAGCGATACATCAGCGTCCCTGCGTCCTTATCTCGAAATTCGCTACATTCCGCCCACGCCTCAACCGACGGCGACGCCAACCGCCACACCGACATCCACAACGACGCCGACTCCAACCTCGACGTCTACGCCGCCCCCGGCCCCCACGGCAACGGCGCCCCCAACTACGACGCCCACAGCCACCGCGGGCGTCACCACGCAGCCGCCGACCGCCACGCCGATTCCTCCCACCGCCACGCCCACGGCGACCGCAACGGCAGCCCCCACCGCCACGCCCGAGCCCACATGCCTGCTGCAACTTGCACGAACCGTCTACACAGGGCCGCATCCCAAAGGCGTGGCGGCCTGGCCCGAGGGAGCGTTGCTGGGCATGAAAGATGATGGCAGTCTGGCGGTTGTCACTCAGGACGGGAACATCAGCCATATCGGCACTTCGGGCGAGGGCGCCAACGCGGTGGTTTACAGTGATAACGGCCTGGTCTACATGGTGCACCGCGACAGCAATAATGTCAGCGTCATCGATCCCTTCATTAAACGGCAGCTCGACATAATTGAGGTTGGCGGCCTGCCCTGGGGCGCAGCCAGCAGTCGCGACCGGCTCTTTGTGGCCAACTACGCCGATGACACCGTCAGCGTGATCGATCTCACCGCCGACCGTGTCATGGCCACGCGAGACATTCACGCCATGCCCGCGCTGGTGGCGGCAGGGTCGAATCGGGTCTACGTCTCCCATCTGGACGGTTACATCAGCGTCATTGGCTATAATGGCGCGATCCTCGACGTTTTCGGGCCGCTGCCCGATGACAGCGCCTTCGGCGTCGCCCTGGATGAGGCGGGCCATCGCCTGTTTGTCAGCAATCGCGCCGGACGCGAGGTGTTGGCGCTAAACAGCGATACGGGCGAGATCATCAAGCGCATCGATGTCGCCCCCAACATCCCCTACGCCCTGAGCTATGCGCCAGCCACCGGGCTGCTCTACGTGGTCGATGCGGTCAACAACCGGCTGCTGGGCATCCAGCCAGATAGAGGCGAGGTCTTCGCCAACATGGGCGTCAGCCGCCAGAACGCCGATCATGGCGGACAGGGTCTGGCTGTATCGAGCGATGGTCGATTGGTGTACGTTCCCGCCTATGAAGCCGGCATTCTCGATATGTTCAAGGCTGGCCGTTGCCCGTAAGATCATCAAAACGGTGCGTCGCACTCGCCATGTGCGGCGCACCTTGAACAAGCCCCGCAGGGGCGCTGTTTCTAGCTGGGGGACTTCATCCCCCGGCGCTGGCGGCGGGCGCGAAGCGCCCCGGGCCTATAACGGGATTAGTGCGCCGGATCGCACATCTAGCGCGGCGCATTATCATAGCTAACCATACAATCATTTGGGTCTTCGTGTAGTAGTCGCAGAAAAATTCCTCTCCAAATCCGCGTTTTTCTTCCACCGTGCGCTCTGCGCTTCGGTGTTGAGTTTTTTAGTGCATCCAACCATCACTCTTGCGTCATTGCCAGCCATCCCCATAGCATCCAGGGCAGGGTGGCGAAGAAACCGGCCAGCGCCGGCCCATTCAGCCCCAGGGCCGCGGCGATGATGATCTCGGAGATAGCGACAAGGCTGTAGCTGATTACCATGAGGCGATCATAGGCCTGGCTGCGGCGGTGGGGCGCGTAGCGGGCCAGGAACATGAACGCGGCCAGTGCAGTGAATACTGTTATCCACCAGCCCAGGTAGTTTTGCAGGGGCACGCCAAAGTATCCGCCCTCCACCTCCCACACCCACTGGCCCACAGAAGTGCGAACCGGATCCATGACCATATCCCAGGCTGTCATGGCCAGGGCCCCCAGCGCCGCCACGGCCAGAATGCGGCGCGAGCGAGGCCAATGTGCGGGCGTGAGCCAATCGGCCAATACGAACGAGGGGTAGCTCATCAAGAACCAGCCCAGGGGCACGAAGAGAGGAACCATCCCCAAAAATTGCGGCTGCAAAAAACTGGCGTAGTGGTAGGGGCCGTAAATCCAGCCCGTGGCCACGCCTACGCTTTCGAAAATGAGGCTGACAAGGGTGGTCGTCCCCACCATCAGCAGCATTCCCCGCCAGCCCAAGCGCGCACCAGCATGCAGCAACGCTGCGGCAAAAGGCAAAAAGGTGATGAGCAACATGGACGCCAGCGGTGGTCTGCGCGCCAACAGCATGAAGCTTACGGCCAAGATGGCGTTCAGGGCGGATAACGCCAACAGAATGATGATAACGCGTCGAAATTTCATGGCAACCCCAGCACGCGGTTGCGGATGTTGCGGAGAAAAATGAAAATCCGCATCTTCAGGATGTAGCTTCGGGGCAGCCTTAAAATACGGCGGACAGGAAGATCGCCGGTGCGCCAGTCATCCAGATAGCGGTAATGCGCCCAGGGCATGTTTTTGGGCAGAGCGTCCAGGGGGAACCATCGTACATCCACCGCCTCCCAGCCATGATCGTCGGTGCTGCCGCCGACGACGCGGGCTTCGTAGACGCGCACCATATCGGCAAGCTGGGGACGCGTGTACTCGGCGACCAGGGCTTCCAGCCTGACATGCAGGCCCGTTTCTTCCCGGGCCTCGCGCAAAGCCGCCGCCTCCCACGCTTCATCCGATTCCACTTCGCCCCCGGGCAACGCCCAGATGCGAAAATCCTCCCGCTTGATGAGCAGCACCTGCGATCGAGCGGCGTTGGAGATGATGCAAATCGCGCTTTTGTGCGTCATGGCTGCTTCCTCCCTTCTGCAAGGCGCTAGTACAAGGGGGCATAGGTCATCGGATTGTTGGCTGCTTGCGCTTGCGTCCAGCCGGATTCGCAATCCGCCGTGGGAGTTCTCTGCTTTGGCGGGAGTTTATCCAACCGTTTCCGCCAGCGCCCGGGCGAAGATGTCCAGGCCCTCGTCCAATTGTT